>DASQKY010000009.1 GCA_035630295.1 Acidimicrobiales bacterium
GGCCGGCCGCGAGGTCGGGGGCGACGTCGCCATCATGATGGTGGAGGCCAACGGCACCGAGGGCTCCTGGGACCGCTACGAAGCCGGGGCCCCCAAGGTCACGGAAGAAGCCATCGCCGATGGCCTCGAGGTGGCCAAGCGCTTCATCTCCGCCTCCATCGACCTCCAGCGCCAGCTCGTCGACCAGGCCGGCGCCCGTCCGCCCATCGCCTTCGAGCCGGCCGTCGACTACAGCCCCGAGGTGTACGAGCGGGTCAAGGCCGTCGGCACCGATCGCATCGCCGAGGCGTCGTCCATCGCCGACAAGGCGTCACGCAGCGCCGCCACCGACGAGGCCACCGAGTACATCAAGGAGCAGCTCGCCGCCGACGTGGCCGAGGGCGGCCCGCTGGCCGGCAAGGGCTCGGAGGTCAAGGCCGCCGTGCGCTCGCTCGTCAAGGAGGTCGTGCGCCGGCGCATCGTCACCGAGGGCCTGCGCATCGACGGCCGGGGCCCGGCCGACCTGCGCCCGGTGTCCGCCGAGGTGGGTGTCATCCCCACCGCCCACGGCTCCGGCCTGTTCCAGCGGGGCGAGACCCAGGTGCTGAACGTCACCACGCTGGGCATGCCCCGCATGGACCAGCTCCTCGACACCATCGGCATCGACGACCGCAAGCGCTACATGCACCACTACAACATGCCGCCCTACGCCAACGGCGAGACCGGGCGGGTGGGCAGCCCCAAGCGCCGGGAGATCGGCCACGGCCTCCTGGCCGAGCGGGCCCTGCTCCCCGTGGTGCCGGCCCAGGACGAGTTCCCCTACGCCCTGCGCCTCGTCTCGGAGGTGCTGGCCAGCAACGGCTCCACCTCCATGGCCTCGGTGTGCGCCAGCTCGCTGTCCCTCATGGACGCCGGCGTGCCCATCAAGGCCCCCGTGGCGGGCATCGCCATGGGCCTCGTCTACGCCGAGGGGAAGTACCTCGCCCTCACCGACATCCTCGGGGCCGAGGACGCCATGGGCGACATGGACTTCAAGGTCGCCGGTACGGCCGACGCCGTCACCGCCCTCCAGCTCGACACCAAGATCGACGGCCTCCCGGCCGAGGTGCTGGCCGAGGCGCTGACCCAGGCCCGGGACGCCCGCCTCAAGATCCTCGACGTCATGCGCGAGGCCATCGCCGAGCCCCGCCCGGACGTGGGCGAGACGGCGCCGAAGATCGTCGGCTTCGAGATCCCCATGGACAAGATCGGCGAGGTCATCGGGCCCAAGGGCAAGGTCATCAACGCCATCCAGGCCGAGACCGGCGCCGACATCAGCGTCGACGACGACGGCGCCGTGGGCACCGTGGCCATCGGCTCGGTGGACCGCGGCGCGGTGGCCGAGGCCGAGCGCCAGATCAAGCTCATCCTCGACCCGCCCACCGCCGATGTGGGCGCCGTCTACATGGGCCGCGTGGTGAACATCACCAAGTTCGGGGCCTTCGTCAACATCCTCCCGGGCCGTGACGGCCTGGTCCACATCTCCAAGCTGGGTGGGGGCAAGCGCATCGACCGGGTCGAGGACGTGGTCAGCCTGGGCGACGAGATCGAGGTCCGCGTCGACGACGTCGACCCCAACGGCAAGGTGTCCCTGACCCCGGCCGACCAGCCCGTCGAGGAGCGTGCCCCCCGGGGCGGCGGTGACCGCGACCGCGGCGATCGCGACCGCGGTGACCGTGGCGGCCGGGACCGGGATCGCGGCGACCGCGGCGATCGCGACCGGGGCGACCGCGGTGACCGCGGCGGCCGGGACCGCAGCGAGCCGGCCGCGGCCAGCTCCGCCCCCGCGGCCGACGAGGTCTCCTTCGAGGCCAGCTTCGACGCCGAGGTGGCCGCCGAGTTCGGCGACCTGGGCCCGGCGGGCGACGACCGCCGCAGCGCCGCCGAGCGGGTCGGTGGGGGCGACGACGGCCCCCGCCGCCGTCGGCGCCGCCGCTGAGGATCACGTGGTGACCGGCGCCGCCGAGGGCCCCACCGGCCCCGGCGGCGCCCCGCCGCGCCCGGCCCCGGCCGGTGACGTGGTCGTGACCCGCCTGCCCTCGGGCCGGCGGGTGGTGACCGACCGCATGCCCGGCGCGGCCTCGGCCACCCTGGTGGCCGTGGTCGGCGTGGGGGGCCGGGACGAGCCCGCGCCCCTGGCCGGCGTGTCGCACTTCCTCGAGCACCTGCTGTGCAAAGGCAGCCCCGACCGGCCGGCCTCCGCCGTGGCCGAGGACGTCGACGCCCGGGGGGGCGAGCTGGACGCCGTCACCGACCGGGAGCGCACCGCGGTGCAGGTCCGGGTCCCCGCCGGCGACGCCGGCTTCGCCCTCGACCTACTGGGCGACCTGGTGCTCCGTCCGGCCCTTCGCCCGGCCGAGGTCGAGGTCGAGCGCCGGGTCATCCTGGAGGAGCTGGCCCAGGCCGAGGAGGACCCCGAGGACCGGGCCCACACCCTGGCCGCGGTGGCCCTCTTCGGTGACCACCCCCTGGCTCGGGAGGTCATCGGCGACCGGGCCACCCTGGCCTCCATGGGGGCCGGTGAGATCGGCGCCTTCCACACCACCCGCTACCGGCCCGGGGCCATGGTGGTGGCGGCGGCCGGCGCCGTCGACCACGAGGCCGTGGTGGAGGCCGTGGCCCGCTGGGACGAGGGCCCCGGACCGTCGATGGCCGGTGACGCCGGGCCCGGCCGGGTGCCGCCGTCGCCGGTGGCCCCGGCCACGCAGATCCGGCGCCGGCCCGGGGAGCAGGTCCACGTGGTGCTGGGCTGGCCGCTGGGGCCGGTGGCCCCGGCCGAGCGGGCCGCCCCGGCCGAGCGGGCCGCCCTGGCCGTGGTGGCCCACCTCCTGGGCGGGGGGCCGGCCAGCCGCCTGTTCCGCTCCGTCCGCGACGACCGGGGCCTGGCCTACGCCGTCGACGCCGCCCTCAGCAGCTACTCCGACGCCGGCACCGTCACCGCCTACGCCGGCTGCTCGCCGTCGGCCACCGGGGCGGTGTGCCGGCTCATGGCCGACGAGGTGGCCCGCCTGGCCTCGGGTGACGTCACGCCCCGCGAGGTGGAGGTGGCCACCGGGTACCTGGCCGGCTCCTTCACCCTGGCCATGGAGGACTCGGGCACCCGGGCCTGGCGGGTGGCCATCGAGGAGCTGGAGCGGGGCGGCGCCCGCCCCGCGGCCGAGCGGGTGGCGGCCTACCGGGCCGTCACCGTGGAGGACGCCCGGCGGGCCGCCCGGGCCCTGGCCGGCCCGCCCGCCGTGGTGGCCGTGGGCCCGGTGCCCCGCCGCCTGGCCCTGTAGGCCTGGAGGCCCGGTCAGGGCCGGACGGCCAGACCGGCGCCCCGCCGGTTCACCACCTCCATGGTGCGGGCCCGCGAGCCCTCCAGGTCGGCCCGCAGGCCGGGATCGAGGTCGGGACGGGCCAGGGTCGGTCCCACCGGCAGCACCTGGTGGGTGGCCAGGTCCACCCAGGTGGGCACCGCCTCCAGGCGCCGCACGGCCAGGCGCCCGCCCGGCGGGCCGCCCACGGTGACGACGACGGTCAGGCCGTCGCGCCGCTCGGGCTCGCCCTGGTTGCTGAGCTGGTTGCCCAGGCCGTAGACGACCCAGGTGTCGCCCACCCGCTCCACCGGCTGCACCACGTGGGCGTGGTGGCCGATGACCAGGTCGACGTCGCCGATGGCGTCGAGGACGGGGGCCAGCTCCTGCTGGAGCGGGTCGGGCTCGGCCCGGTACTCGCTGCCCCAGTGCACGCTGACCACCACCAGCTGGGCGCCGGCGGCCCGGGCCGCGGCGGCGTCCGTGGCGACGCGGGCCGGGTCCAGCCCGTTGGCGGCCCAGGGGGCGCCCTCGGGGAGCGCGTAGCCGTTGAACCCGTAGGTGTAGGACAGGTGGGCGATGCGGGCCCCCCGCACCTCGTAGGTCCGGGGGGTGGCGGCCTCGGCGGCGTTGCGGGCCGTGCCGGTGTGGCCCAGGCCCAGCACGTCGAAGGTGTCGAGGGTGGCGATGATGCCGGGCAGGCCGCCGTCGAGGCTGTGGTTGGAGGCCGTGGAGCAGCCGTCGTAGCCGGCCCCGGCCACCGCTCCTGCCAGCTCGCGAGGGGCGTGGAACGACGGGTAGCCGGTGACCTGCTGGCCGTCGGCCACCAGGGGCACCTCCAGGTGGCAGAGGGCCAGGTCGACCCCGGAGACGACCGGGGCCAGGGGGGCCAGGAGGGGGCCGAAGTCGTAGGGGACGCCGGTCGCCGCCCCGTGCTGCTGGGCCACCCGGACCAGGGGCAGGTGGGGCAGGAGGTCGCCCCCGAAGGCCAGGGTCAGCTCGACCTCGGGCGGGGCGGTGGGCGGCGGCGCCGTGGCCACCGAGGTCCCGGCGCGGTCGCCGGAGGTGGTGGCCGTGGTCGTGGTGGGCCGCTGCTCGCCGCCGTCGCGCCCGCTGGCGGCCGAGCTCCCCCCGCAGCCTCCCAGACCCAGCACCAGGGCCAGCCCCACTCCGATGGCCCGCGGCACCGCTCCTGCTCGGCGCGGGCCGGGACCGTGGCGCCAGGGGGTGGGGCCCGGACGGGAGGTGGCAGGGACAGGCGTGGCGGCACGGTAGCCGGAGCGCTCCGGCCCTCCGGGCATGTCCTGCGGCGGTGGGGGCGCGGTGGCCGATCGGTCGGAGGGCACCCGGTACCGTGGGCCCGTGGCCACCCATCGAGGCGCGTCGTGGCGTCCCCCGATCGGCTGGGGGTGGCTGGTCGCCCTCATGGCCGCCGACACGGTGGCCGCCGTCGGGCTGTTCGGCGACATCGCCCGGCACGTGGACCGGACCGAGCTGCTGACCGGCGCCGACTTCCTCTCCGGCTGGCACCTCGTCCTCTACGGGGGGGTCACCGGCGTGGGCCTGGTGCTCGGCCTCCTGGCCCTGCGCCACGGCCCCCGGGCCCCGCTGCGGCTGCTGCCCAGCGCCACCTACGGGGTGGGAATCCTCTGCGTCGGCGGGCTCGCCGATGCGCTGTGGCACGAGGCCTTCGGCGTCGAGGCCGCCTTCGAGGCCCTGGTCAGCCCGCCCCACCTGCTGATCCTGCTGGGCCTGGTGCTGCTCATGGTGGCGCCCGTGGGCGCCCTGGCCGCGGGCCCGGGCCGGGCCCTCGACGGGGTGCAGTCGGTGGTGCTGGCCCTGTCGGTCACCTCCCTCCTCCTGGTGGTCTCCCTGTTCACCGGCTACCTCACCCCCCTCATCGGGGGCAGCGAGCTCCAGGCCGGGACCTACCTCGAGCCCCTGCTGGGCACCTCGGCCGAGGACTACGACGTGTCGCGGGGCCTGGCCGTGGCCCTGTGGTTCAGCGCCCTGGTCAGCGTGACCGTGGCCGTGGTCCGCGCCCGCACCGACCCCGCCCTCGGCACGTGGACCATCGCCTTCGGCTTCCTCGGCCTGGCCCCCTTGGTGGCCAACGGCGACGCCGCCACCCCCCTCACCGTCGCCCTCCTGGTCTACGGCCTGGCCTCCGACCTGGTCGGGCTCCGGGGCCGGCCCCACCCCCTGCTCACCGGGCTGGCCACCGCGGCGCTGTGGGTCACCCTGTTCGCCGCCGTCGCCCGGCGCGGCGACCTGGCCTGGGGCCGCGAGCTGTGGACCGGCGTGGTGACCACCGGCTTCCTGGTCGGGGCGGCCGCCGGCCAGGCCGTGCGCTGGATGGGCTCGGAGCCCCGGGAGGCGACCCCGGCCTGAGCCGGGCCCGTGGGGGAGGGGGCACCCGCCGGGGGGCCGGGCGGCCGGCGGGGCGGTGCGGCATGCTCGGGACGTCCCGATCCCCGCGACAGGAGCACGGCGCCATGGGTTTCCTCGACAAGGCCAAGCAGGTGGCGGCGCAGGCCGAGACCAAGCTGAACACCGCCACCTCGGGCCTCAACCAGGGCCAGCAGGGCAAGGTGGCCGACACGTGGCTCAAGGAGCTGGGCCAGTGGGCCTACGCCGATCGCATGGGCCGCGACCCCCGGGCCGCGGCCGAGGTGGAGGTCCGGGTCCAGCAGATCCAGCAGTGGGAGCAGCAGAACGGCACCCAGGTGCCGTTGCCCGTGGCCTCGCCCGGCACCGGACCCGGGGCTGGCCCGGCCCCGGACCCCGCCGGGGGCGCCCCCGCGCCGGCCGCCCCCGCCCCTCCGGGGCCCGGCCCGTCCTCGGCCCCCGCCCCCATCCCCGGCACGTTCTCCGACCCGGCGGCACCGGGCCCGGCCGTGCCCTCTCCCGGGGGCTCCCTGGGGGACATGGCCCCGCCGCCGACGGCCGAGCCCCCCACCCCGGCCCCCGTGCCGGCACCCCCCTCGGCGCCCGGCCCGCCCCCTCCGCCCCCGCCGCCGCCCCCCGACCTCCCGGGCCCGCCGGCCTGAGCGGGCCGCCGGCCCGGGGTCGTCCGGGGGCCGGGCCCGGGGCCGTCCGGTAGCGTGCGCGCCCATGGGCCTGCGCGTCGCCGTGTTCGGAGCCGGAGGGCGGATGGGGAGCACGGTGTGCCGGGCCGTGACCGACGACCCCGCCCTCGAGCTGGTGGCCGCCGTCGATCCCCACCACGCCGGCATCGACCTCTGCCAGGTCACCGGCCTCGACACCGACCTCACCATCGCCGCCGACGCCTCGGCCCTCACCGCGGTGGGGGCGGAGGTGGCGGTGGACTTCACCCTGGTCGACGCGGCCCGCCGCAACATGAGCTGGTGCGCCAGCCACGGGATCCACGCCGTGGTCGGCACCAGCGGCTTCGACGAGGCCGACGTCGACCGGGCCCGGGGGGCCTTCACCTCCAGCAACTGCGTCATCGCCCCCAACTTCGCCATCGGGGCCGTGCTCATGATGCACTTCGCCGAGATGGCCGCCCCCTGGTTCGAGACCGCGGATGTGGTGGAGACCCACCACGACGGCAAGGTCGACGCCCCGTCGGGGACGGCCATGGCCACCGCCGAGCGCCTGGTCTCGGCCTCCTCGGAGTGGGCCGAGGACCCGACCACCACCACCGTGCTCGACTCGGCCCGGGGGGCGGTGCTGGGCGGCGTGCGGGTCCACTCCCTGCGGGTGCGGGGCATGGTGGCCCACCAGGAGGTGGTGCTGGGCACCACCGGCCAGACCCTCACCCTCCGCCACGACAGCTACGACCGGGCCTCGTTCATGCCCGGCGTGGTCCTGGCCGTGAAGGCCGTGCCCGACCGCCCCGGGGTCACCGTGGGCCTGGACCGGTTGCTCGGCCTGGACCCCGTCGCCGGCTGACTCCCCCGGCCGGTCAGGCCAGGATGCCGACCAGCAGGTTGTCGCGGACCAGGCGGCGGACCTCGGCCGGGTCGTCGAGGTCCCAGCCCCCGGTGGCCATGAGGAACGAGAGCACGTTGCGGGCCAGCCAGTCGGCGGCCTCCTCCGGGTCGGTGCCCGGCACCAGGTCGGCCCGCTCCAGCAGGGGCCGGAGGTGGTCGCGCACCGCGGCCTGCACCAGCGGGGCGCTCTGGCTCAGGTGGGGGAGGAGGCGCTCGGGCTCGGTGTCGACCACCTTCTGGAACACCTCGTGCTCGGCCAGCAGGGCCCGACCCCGGATCACGCCCTGCTCCAGGCGGGTGGGCAGGTCGTCGATGTCGTCCAGGACGTGGACCAGGGCGGTGAAGAACCGGCCCACCTCCCAGGTCACGGCCTCCGACACCAGCTGCTCGCGGCCGCCCGGGAAGTGCCGGTAGACGGTGGCCCGGGCCACGCCCGCGGTGCGGGCCGCCTCCTCCACCGTGAGGCGGTCGAGGCCCGTGGTGCCGGCCACGTCCACGGCCGCGGCCAGGACCCGGGTCCGCAGGTCGTCCTCCCCGGCCTCGCTCACGGGCTGGCGGGCGTGCCCAGCCGGGGGTCGCCCGGCGCGGGGGCGTCGTCGGGGTCGGGGTCGTCCAGCCCCGGCGCGTCGTCGGGGTGGCGCCCGCCCCGCTCGCCGGCCACCTTGCGGAGGATCAGCGGGTAGCCGCCGGCGGCGATGGTGCTGAAGATGAACCACTGGGCCGCGTAGCTCAGGTGCGGCCCCCGGTCGTCGACCACGGGCAGGTCCAGGACGGTGGGCGACGGGTCGGGGGCGCCGGCCTCGGGGGTGGTGAGCTGCAGCCACACGGGCAGGAGGTCACCCGCCACCTGCGCGTCGAGACGATCCAGGTCGAGCCGGGCCAGGCTGTCGAGGCGGCCGGTCGGGTCGGTGGCCCCCAGCGGGCCCCGCACCTGGGAGGCCAGCAGCAGGCCGTGGACCTCGACCTGGCCCTCGGGCACGGCCCGGTACTCCTCGGGCACCGACGTGTGGCGCCCGTCGTTGCGGATCCAGCCCCGGTTGACCGCCACCACCTGCCCGGCGTCGGTCTCGAAGGGCACCACCACCCAGGAGCCCGGGGCGTCGTCGAGGCTGCGCCCCCGGACCAGGACCTGCTCGTCGGGCCGGTACGAACCCCGGGCCACGACCCGGCGGTCGACAGCCGCCCCGGTGGCCCCGTCGGGGACGACCTCGGCCAGCGGGGCCTCGGGCTGGGCCAGCCGCTGGGCCAGCCTCGTGTTGCGGGCATCGGCCTCGTCCAGGCGCCGGAGCTGCCAGAAGCCCAGGCTCACCATGGCCACCACGAGGGCCAGCACGACGAGGTGGGACACGATCCACCACGGCCGGAGGGCGAACCGGTACACACGGCCACACTACGGACCCCCCGGGGCCGGCTCCACTCGATGGCCTGGCATGATCGCGGCCGTGACGGAGGAGGAGGGGGCCACCGACGGCCCGGTGGCCACCCGGCCGGGCCCACCCAACCGCCTGGCCCGCAACGTGGTCGTGGGGGCCACCATCAGCTTCTTCGTGTTCGCCCTGGTCGGCGACACCTTCCTGTCGGTGCTGTTCGACAAGCACCCGGCCCTGTTCATCGCCCTCAACTCCCGCAACCGCAACCTGGCCCTGGCCAAGCCCTACCTGGACTGGTGGAGCTTCTTCGGCATCGCCACCGTGCGCCTGCTGGCCTCGGACCCGCTGTTCTTCCTGCTGGGCCGGTGGTACGGCGACGCCGGCGTGCGCTGGATCGAGAAGCGCAGCCCCACCTACGGCCCGCTGGCCCGGGGGGCCGAGCGCTGGTTCGGCAAGGCCTCGTACCCGCTGGTGGTGCTCGCCCCCAACAACTACATCTGCCTCTTCGCCGGGGCCGGGGGCATGGCCGTCCCCGTGTTCTTCGCCCTGAACCTGCTGGGCACGGTCGGCCGCCTGGTCGTCCTGTGGTTCGTCACCGACTCGCTGGCCGAGCCGCTCGACTGGTTGCGGGACCTCATCTCCGACTACCGGCTCCCGGTCTTCGTGCTGAGCGTGGCCCTCGTCGTCCTGTCCCTGGTCCTGGACCGCAAGGCCGGGGGCACCGAGGTCGAGGGCCTCCTCCACATCGAGGACGAGATCGCCGAGATCGAGGCCGAGGACGCAGCCGGCGAGCGTGTGGTCGAGGAGGGCGCCCCGGTCCGCCCGAGGGACGACGGCGACGGCTGACTGCTCGCTCGGCGCGCCGGTCGTCAGCCCGGGCAGGAGCGGCAGGTGCCGGCCAGGGTCTGGCCGGTGGCGCCGAGCTCGACGCCGTAGCGGGCCCGGAGGTGGCGGCGCAGCCCGTCGAGGTCGCCGTCGGCCACCTCGGTCACCGCGCCGCAGCTTCGGCAGACCAGGTGGTGGTGCTCGTGGTCGACCAGGTGGAAGACGGCCCCGGTGGCCCCCAGGTCGAGGCGGGCCACGACGCCGGCCCGCTCCAAGGCCTCCAGGGCCCGGTACACCGTCGAGAGGTGGACCTCGGGGTGGGAGTGGGCCACGGCCCGGGCCACGTCCTCGGCCGTGACGTGGTGGTCGGGCCCGCCGTAGAGGGCGGCCACCACGGCCCGGCGGGCCGGCGTCACCCGGCCGCCGTCGGCCCGGAGCCGGGCCAGGGCGGCGTCGACGCGGGCGGCCACGTCGTGGTGGACGTGGGGGGCCCGGTGGTGCGGCGGTGAGGCGGCCCGTGCCATGGCCCCCATGGTGGCCCATGGCGGGGCCCGGCACAGGTGCGAACGGTTTGCAGTACCGTCGGGGACGTGCACGCCCCGGACGGCTTCATCGACGGGCCGACCTCCGTGGCCCTGGGGCTGGTCGCCGCCGGCGGGGTGGGCGTGGCCCTGCGGCGGGCCGGGCAGGTGCTCGACGACCGGCAGATCCCGCTGGCCGGCCTCACCTCGGCCTTCGTCTTCGCCGGCCAGATGGTGGCCTTCCCGGTGGCCGGCGGCACCAGCGGCCACCTGCTGGGCGGGGTGCTGGCCGCCGTGCTGGTCGGTCCCTGGCTGGGCGCGGTGTGCGTCACCGTGGTGGTCGTGGTCCAGGCCCTGCTCTTCGCCGACGGGGGCCTGACCGCCCTCGGGCTCAACGTGGCGACCATGGCCCTGGTCCCCGCCCTGGTGGGGGGGCCGGCCTTCTCCGGCCTGCGCCGGCTGCTCCCCCGGGGACCGTCCGGCGTGGTCACCGCCTCGGGGCTGGCCGCCGGCGGGGCCGTGGTGCTCTCGGCGCTGGCCTTCACCGCGGCCTACGCCGTGGGCGGCACCGGCACCGCCCCGCTGGCCGGGGTGGCCGCCGGCATGGTCGGGGTCCACGTCCTCATCGGCATCGGCGAGGGCGTCATCACCGGCCTCACCGTCGGCGCCGTGCTGGCCGCCCGGCCCGACCTGGTGTGGGGGGCGCGGCACCTGGCGCCGGGGCCGGCCCCGGCCGGCGCGGGGGCCACGGCGTGAGGGCCCGGGCGCGGATCGGGTTGTTCGTCGGGGTCGGCCTCGCCCTGGCCGTGGCGCTGGCCGTGGTGGTCGCCCCCCGGGCCAGCACCGAGCCCGACGGCCTGGAGCGCGTGGCCCTCGACCACGGCTTCGCGGACCGGGCCGAGGATCACGCCCTGGCCGCCAGCCCCACCGCCGACTACGGCGTGGCCGGCGTCGGCCACGACGGCCTGGCCATCGGGCTGGCCGGCGTGGTCGGCATCGCCGTCACCTTCGCCGTGGTGGCGGGTGGGCTGGCGGTGCTGCGCCGCGCCTCCCGCCGATCGGCCTAGGCCGGGCCGGGCCGGGCCGGGCCGGTGGCCGCGGCGTCGGGCCGGCCCGGCGGGGACGGGCTGCTGCACCCCGGCGCCACCGTGGTGCACGCCCTGCCGGCCGAGGCCAAGGTGGTGGCCGCCCTGGTCCTGGTGGTGGCCGTGGTGGCCACGCCCCGGGAGGCGGTGTGGGCCTTCGCGGCCCACGCCGCGGTGCTGGCCGCGGTGGCGGTGCGGGCCCGCCTGCCCCTCCGGCTGGTGCTCCGCCGGGCCCGGGTCGAGGTGCCGTTCCTGGCCTTCGCCGCCCTGCTCCCGGTGGTGGGCCCGGCGCCCCGGGTCGAGCTGCTGGGCCTGGACCTGTCCCGGGACGGGTTGTGGGCGGCGTGGGACGTGGCCGCCACCGGCACCCTGGGCGTGGTGGCCGCGGTGGTGCTGTCGGCCACCACGCCGGTGCCGGAGCTGCTGCGCGGCCTGCGGCGCCTGTGGGTCCCGGCCGTGCTGGTGGCCATCGTGGGCCTCATGGTCCGCTACCTGGACGTGGTGGTGGCCGAGGCCGGGCGCATGCGGGTGGCCCGGCTGTCCCGGGGCGACGATCCGCGCTGGCTGGGCCAGGCCCGGGCCACGGCGGCCACCGCCGGCACGCTGTTCGTCCGCTCCTACGAGCGGGGCGAGCGGGTGCACCTGGCCATGCTGGCCCGGGGCGGGGCCGGCCCGGCCCCGTCGCTCCCCGGTCCCGCCACCTCGGCCGGGGCCTGGCTGGGGGCCGCCGCCGTCCCGGCGGTGGCCGTCCTGGTGGCGGCGGCCGCCCTGGTGGGCCGGTGATCCCGGCCCTGCGCCTGGCCGGGGTGCGCTTCGCCTACCCCGACGGCCAGGTGGCCCTCGACGGGGTCGACCTGGAGGTGGCGGCGGGGGAGCGGGTGGCGGTGCTGGGCCCCAACGGAGCGGGCAAGTCGACCCTGGTGCTGCACCTCAACGGCATCCTCACCCCCCAGGCCGGCACGGTCGAGGTCGGCGGCGCGCCGGTGGAGCGGGCCACCCTGGCCGAGGTCCGGCGCCGGGTCGCCCTGGTGTTCCAGGACCCCGACGACCAGCTGTTCATGCCCACCGTGGCCGACGACGTGGCCTTCGGCCCGGCCCACGCCGGCCTGCGGGGCCCCGAGCTGGAGGCCCGGGTGGCGGCCGCCCTGGAGGCGGTGGGCCTGCCCGGGCTCGGGGCTCGGGCCCCGCACCACCTCAGCCTGGGCCAGCGCCGCCGGGCCGCGGTGGCCACCGTGCTGGCCCTGCGGCCCGAGCTGCTGGTCCTGGACGAGCCCACCGCCAACCTCGACCCCGCCGCCCGCCGCGAGCTGGCCGAGGTGCTCACCGCCCTCGACCTGACCACGGTGGTGGTCACCCACGACCTGCCCTACGCCCTGCAGCTGTGCCCGCCGGGCCGTGCTCCTCGACGCCGGGCGGGTGGTGGCCGACGGGCCCACGGCCGACCTGTTGGCCGACGGGGCGCTGCTGCGGGCCCACCGCCTGGAGCTCCCCTTCGGCTTCGTGCCCCCCGGGCCCGAGCGGGCCCGAGGGTGACCGATGCCTCGTTGCGATGAGACAACTATCGTCGTAGTGTCTCACCCATGGCCCGGACCGCGGTGGTGACCACGCCCACCCAGGAGCGCGCCCTCGACTCGGCCCTGGACCTGGTGGCCCGCTGGGGGGTGGCCAAGACCACCCTGGGCGACGTGGCCCGGGCCACCGGTGTCAGCCGGGCCACCCTCTACCGGACCTTCCCCGGCGGCAAGGACGAGCTGTTCGCCCTGTTGGCCCAGCGCGAGGTGGCCCGCTTCCTGGACGTGGTGGGCCGGGCCCTGGACTCGTCCCCTGACACGACCGCGGCCCTGGTCGACGGCCTGCACGCCGCCGCCGTGCACCTGGAGGGCCACGCCGCCATCCGCTACGTCCTGGCTCACGAGCCGGAGCTGGCCGTGCCGGTCCTGGGCTTCGGCGAGATGGACCGCCTGCTCCGCCTGGTCCGCCGGGCCGTGGCCCCCCACCTGGTCGACCGCCTGGGTCCCGAGGCCGCGGGCTGGACCGCCGAGTGGCTGGCCCGCGTCTTCCTCTCGGCCCTGGTCAACCCCACGCCCACCTTCGCCCTGGCCGACCGGGCGGTCTGCGACCGCCTGGTGCGCCGCTACGTGGCCCCCGCCGTGGTGCCCGCCCCCGAACCCGTCCCCCTCGCACACCGCTCCTAGGAGACCCGCCATGTCCACCACCGACGCCACCGACCCCGTCGAGATGTCCTCGATGCAGGAGATCATCGGCCGCAGCGACGCCAACGACCTGGCCGAGATCCTGGCCATCAGCAACACCGACGTGGACGCCACCATCCGCGCCGTCAGCGACAACGCCGATGCCATCTTCACGTGGAACTACGACAAGGGCGAGCGCAAGCCCCTGGAGAAGCTCTACGAGAAGGCCAAGACCTCGCAGTGGAACGGCGAGACCGACCTGGACTGGTCGATCGACGTCGACCAGGAGGCGGTGGTGGCGGCCAACGCCGCGGCCGGCCTGGGCCTCACCGACGACGTCGACCTCTCCGGCACCCCGTTCGAGAAGTGGGGCGACAAGGAGTGGACCGAGCTGGGCGTGGAGAGCCAGAACTGGATGCTGTCCCAGTTCCTCCACGGCGAGCAGGGCGCCCTGCTGTGCACGGCCAAGATCGTGGAGACGGTCCCGTGGATCGACGCCAAGTACTACGCCGCCACCCAGGTCATGGACGAGGCCCGCCACGTCGAGGTGTTCGCCAAGTACCTCAACACCAAGCTGTCGGGCACCTACCCGGTCAACGCCCACCTGGGCCTGCTCCTCGACGACATCGTGGAGGAGAGCCGGTGGGACATGACCTACCTGGGCATGCAGATCATGGTCGAGGGCCTGGCCCTGGCCGCCTTCGGCTTCATGCACCAGATGACCACCGAGCCCCTGCTCAAGCAGCTCCTGCGCTACGTGATGAGCGACGAGGCCCGCCACGTGGCCTTCGGGGTGCTCACCCTCAAGGAGTACTACCAGGAGCTCACCGTGGCCGAGCTCAGGGAGCGCCAGGAGTTCGCCTTCGAGGCCGCGGTGCGCATGCGGGACCGCTTCCTCCAGCAGGAGGTGTGGGAGCGCATGGGCATCGCCCCGGCCACCGTCGTCCCCATCATCAAGGACCTGCCGGCCCGCCAGCTGTTCCAGCAGATGCTCTTCACCAAGATCGTCCCCAACTGCAAGAAGCTGGGCCTGCTGGATGCCGGCGACGGCTGGCTGCGGGAGCGCTTCGGCGAGATCGGCGTCATCCAGTTCGAGAACATGGCCGACACCGGCGAGGAATATGAAATGTTCGCTCTGGCCGAGGGGGAAGTGAACTCAGGGACGAAGGCCTGAGCAGCCCGACCTTTGAGCACTTGTCGCTGGTCAGCAGCGACAAGTGCTCAAAGCTCGGTTGGAGCGGCGGGGTAGGGTCGGAGTGATGCCGCGCTTCGGACGTGTCCTCACCGCGATGGCGACCCCGTTCGCCCCCGACGGCACCCTCGACGCCAAGGCCGCCGGCGAGCTGGCGCGGTGGCTCGTCGACCACGGCAACCACGGTCTCGTCGTGGCCGGGACCACCGGCGAGAGCCCGGTGCTCACCGACGAGGAGCGCATCGAGCTGCTCCGGGCGGTGCGGGCCGCCGTCGACGTGCCGGTGATCGCCGGCACCACCACCAACGACACCGCCCACAGCGTCGCCCTCACCGAGGCGGCCGCCGAGGTCGGCGTCGACGGGATCCTGGCCGTCACTCCCTACTACTCGAAGCCCCCGCAGTCGGGCCTGCGTCTCCACTTCGAGGCCATCGCCGCCGCCTCCGACCTGCCGGTGATGCTCTACGACGTCCCCGGCCGGGCCGGGCGCGAGATCGCCACCGACACCATCGTCGGGCTGGCCCACGACGTCCCCACCATCGTGGCCCTCAAGGACGCCGGCGGTCACCCCGAGCGGGCCGGCCAGCTCCTCGCCGCCGCCCCGCCCGACTTCGAGGTCTACAGCGGCGACGAGCCGCTCACGCTCTCCTTCCTGGCCCACGGCGCCGTCGGCGTGGTCGGGGTGGCCAGCCACTGGACCGCCGCCCTCCAGGCCGACATGTTCTTCGCCTTCGAGGCCGGCGACACCGCCGGGGCCCGGGCCATCCACGCCCGCCTGCTGGCCAGCTACGCCTACATGAACACCGACGAGTGCGTCTTCTCGCAGGCCGTCAAGGTGATGATGGCCGAGCTGGGCGTCCCGCTCGGCGACTGCCGTCTCCCCCTCGGCCCCGCCCCCGAGGACACCGTCGAGCGGGCCCGTGCCGTGGCCCGCGACCTCCGCCTGCTGGTCTGACGCCCGAGCCTCAGGCCGGGCGGCGGGCCCGGACGAGGTAGTGGGCGTAGGGCTCCCACGAGCGCTCGGTGCGCTCGGCCCGCTCGACCACGAGGCCGGCCGTCTCGAGCAGCCGGGCCATCGACGCCACGCTCCGGCAGGCCAGCGGCTCGGGCCCCGCGACCAGGCGGTCGTGGACCCGGTTCCAGCGGTACTTCCACCGCGGGGCCACGTCGAGGTCCTTCACGATGCAGACGCCGCCGGGGGCCAGGGCGGCGGCGATGTCGGTGGCCAGGGCGGCGTGGGTCTCGAGCGGGAGGTGGTGGAGGGCGTCGCACACCAGGACGGCGGCGTAGCCCGTGCGCCCCTCGAGCCGGGTGGCGTCGCCGACGACGAGCTCGACCCGGGGGCTGAGGTGCTGGGTGGCGGCGATGAGCTCGGCCTTCTCCTCGTCGAGATCGATGCCCTCGAACGACAGGTCGGGGTTCACCTCGGTCAGGTAGCGCTCGACCATGCACAGCCCGCTGCCGAGCGAGAGCACCCGGCCCGAGACCGTCCCCAGCTCCTGGGTCAGCGGCCCGAGCGGGGCGATGGCGTAGCGGGCCACGGCGAAGCCCCGGGCCGCGCCCGGCATCGAGCGGTACGTCGCCAGGGCCCGGCGGACGGCCCGCCAGTCACGCCGCCCCCGACCGCTCGCGGCTCGCGGTCGGACCGGCTCAGATCGGGTCGCCGTCGCTGCCACGGGCGCCCACGGTAGGGGCCGGCCCGGCCTGGCCCGAAGATGGTGCGGCCGGCGGGGGCAGCAGGGCGACCGCCGCCGTCGCCGCCAGCGCCAGGACGTAGACCGCCAGCCAGGCCCATGACGGCAGCAGGGGAGCGCGCCAGACCGGGTCGCGGAGGGCGTCGAGGTAGCCGAGCGTGGTGCCCTGGCCGGCCATGTGCCGGGCCACGTGGGCGAAGGCCCAGCCGTGGACCGCCACCAGCACGGCGGCGCCGACGGCCAGCGGGACGACGTCGTTCGCCCCGCGCGAGGGCGAGGGCTCGGGCTCGTCCGGCCGGCCGATCTCGAGCCCGCTGGCCAGGATGGCCACCCCGACCAGGGCGGGGAGGACGTAGCGGCCCTGCCAGAAGTAGCCGATCGGCGGGAGGCTCATCCCCTCGGCGGTGAAGTTCATGGCGTAGCCGCCCACGCCCAGCAGCACGACGACGGCCCGCTCGACGGCCGTGGCCCGGCGCAGCCCGACGGCGACGAGACCGGCCACCACCAGCCACCACGCCACGACCGGGGGCCAGGGCGTCACCACGTCGTTGACGCCGAACACGCCGACCGTCTGGCGGACGTACCAGCTCCACTCGCCCAGGGCGTGGTCGAGGCCGCTGCCGGGCCGGGGGTCGAGCGGGTACCGGAGCTGGATGTAGGCCAGCCACGCCACCGAGGCCACCCAGGCGATGGAAACGACGAGACCCCACCACCGGACGTCGCGCCGGGCGGCCAGCTCCCGCAGCCGGGGCCGGCCGGCCAGCACGGCCAGGACCACCACGGCGCCGGCGGCGTAGGCGGGGGAGAGGCCCCGCACCACGGTGAGCAGGGCCAGGCCGGCCCCCAGACGGGTCACGTCGCGCCCGGTCACCACCGGCGCCCGGGCCACGACAAGGCCGGCCGCCCACACCAGGGCGGCGGCGGCCACCTCGAAGCCGCCCGTGTTCACCTGGCCCGAGAGCCACAGGCACACCGGGGTGGCGCCGGCGAGCACGGCGACGGCCAGACGCCGGGAGCCGACGGCCCGGGCGGCGGCGAGGGCCGAGGCCAGCAGGGCGGCGGTGAGGGCGGCGCTGACCAGGCGCATGGCGGCGATGCCCGTGCCGTCGGGCCACAGCAGCGTCGGCAGCCCGACCACGGCGTAGTACGACGGCTGGCCCCGGTACTGGAGGGTGGTGGTCGTGACCCGGCGCCGGCCGCCCTCCAGCGGCGTGCACTCCGGGGGCGGGCCCAGGGCGTCGAACGGCGTCGCCGCCGGGCTGTCGGCGTAGTCGATGAAGCACGTCGCCGAGGAGCGGGCGGAGCCGTAGGCCTCGGGCACCTCGACGTCGATGAAGACGTTGCGGCTGCCGAGCAGCTCGGAGGTCGCCCCACCGACGGGCTGGCCCCGCACCACGGCGGCGGCGCGGATGGCGTGGTCGGACTCGTCGGCGCCGCTCAGCCGCGGCGTGGCCAGCGACCAGGCCGCGCCCGCCAGGGCGAGCAGGGCGAACGTGGCCCACCAGGCGACGCGGGGCGGGACGGGGCGGTGGGGGCGGGGCGACGACATGGGGGGAGGGCCGGTCGGGTGCCCGCCCAGCGGTCGCAGACACTAGTGACGGTCGCGGCGCCGGGGATCGAGCCCTCTAGAGTCGGAGGACGATGAGCGCAGCACCCCCGGTCACCGTCACCTTCTTAGGCGGACTGGGGGAGATCGGTCGCAACTGCGCCGCCGTCGAATCGGAGGGCAAGATCCTCCTGATCGACTGCGGCCTGATGTTCCCCGACGCCGACATGCCCGGCGTCGACCTGGTCCTCCCCGACTTCACCTGGCTCAAGGAGCGGGGCGACAAGATCGTGGGCTGCATCGTCACCCACGGCCACGAGGACCACCACGGTGGCCTGTCGTTCCTCCTCCGGGACCTCTCGTTCCCGATCATCGGGTCGGCCCTGAGCCTGGCCCTGGCCCGGAACCGCATCGAGGAGGCCGGTCTCCTCGACCGCACCGAGATGATCGTGGTGGGCGATCGCGAGCGGCGGAAGTTCGGGCCCTTCGACTGCGAGTTCATCCCCGTCACCCACTCGGTGCCCCACGCCTTCGCCACCGCCATCCACACTGCCCAGGGCACGATCCTCCACAGCGGTGACTTCAAGCTCGACCTCACGCCGGTCGACGGCCGTCTCACCGACCTGGCCGCCATCGGCCCCATCGCCGAGGACGAGGGCGTCCGCCTCCTGCTGGCCGACTCGACCAACGCCGACCAGCACGGCCACTCCCGCTCCGAGACGAGCGTGGGCAAGGTGCTCTACGACCTGTTCCACGCCCACGAGGGCCGGCGCATCGTCACCACCTGCTTCGCCAGCCACATCCACCGCATCCAGCAGATCGCCGACGCCGCCATCGCCTTCGACCGCACGGTGGCGACCCTCGGCATGTCGATGAAGAAGAACGTGAAGCTGGCCCGGGACATGGGCCTGCTGAACATCCCCGACTCGCGGCTGCGTGACATCGACGAGGTCGGCGATCTCGACCCCGGCAAGGTCTGCGTGATCTCCACCGGGTCGCAGGGCGAGCCCATGTCGGCCCTGGCCCTCATGGCCAACCAGTCGTCGAAGTTCCTGAAGCTCGACGCCAACGACACCGTGATCCTCAGCTCGCACCCCATCCCGGGCAACGAGATGAACGTGTCGAAGGTGATCGACGGCCTCATGCGTCTCGGCGTCCAGGTCGTCCACTCCGGCATCGAGGACGTCCACGCCACCGGTCACGCCAAGGCCGACGAGCTCAAGACCTTCCTGTCGATCGCCAAGCCCCAGTGGTTCATCCCCGTCCACGGCGAGTACCGGCACATGGTCAGCCATGCCGCCCTCGGTCGCATCATGGGCGTGCCCGACGACCGGGTGCTGCTGTGCGAGGACGGCGACCAGGTCACGCTGACCGACGCCGGCGTCAAGAAGTCGGGGCGGGTCCCCGCCGGCTACCTCTACGTCGACGGGCTCGGCATCGGCGACGTCAGCCACGGCGTGCTCCGCGACCGCAAGGTGCTGGCCGACGAGGGCGTCGTCGTGGTCATCGCCGGCGTCGACCTCGACGCCGCCACCATCGTGGTCGGCCCCGAGGTCATCACCCGGGGCTGGGTCCACGCCGCCGAGGCCGAGGACCTCCTCGACGAGTGCCGCGCCGTGGTGGCCAAGGAGCTCGAGCAGGCGCTGGTCGACGATCCCACCGGCGGGGTCGAGGCCCTGGCCCGCGTGGTGCGCCGCTCGACCGGGCGCTTCGTGAACGCCCGCACCCGCCGCAAGCCGATGATCGTCCCCGTGGTGATGGAGTCCTAGATCCGAGACATCTAGGTTCCCCCGCCATGGGCGAGATGGCGAAGGGTGCGAACG
>DASQKY010000010.1 GCA_035630295.1 Acidimicrobiales bacterium
CTTCGCCGACGTCGCCGGCATCGAAGAGGCCAAGTTCGAGCTCGAGGAGATCGTTGATTTCCTCAAGAACCCCGAGAAGTACCAGCGCCTCGGCGGCAGCATCCCCAAGGGCGTCCTGCTCGTCGGCCCGCCCGGCACCGGCAAGACGCTGATCGCCCGCGCGGTCGCCGGCGAGGCCGGCGTGCCGTTCGTGTCGGTCACCGGCTCGGATTTCATGGAGATGTTCGTCGGCGTCGGCGCCAGCCGGGTGCGCGACCTCTTCCAGAGCGCCCGCAAGCTGGGCCGAGCGATCATCTTCGTGGACGAGATCGACTCGATCGGCCGCAAGCGGGGCGCCGGCCTCGGCGGCGGCCACGACGAGCGGGAGCAGACGCTCAACCAGATGCTCTCCGAGATGGACGGCTTCGAGGCCACCGAGGGCATCGTGATGATGGCGGCCACCAACCGGCCCGACATCCTCGACCCCGCCCTGCTGCGCCCCGGGCGGTTCGACCGCCAGGTGGTGGTGCCCCTGCCCGAGCAGATCGAGCGCCTGGCCATCCTGCGGGTCCACACCAAGGGCAAGCGGTTGTCGCCCGACCTCGACTTCAACGTGATCTCCCGGGGCACGCCGGGCATGAGCGGGGCCGAGCTGTCCAACCTGGTCAACGAGGCCGCCCTGCACGCCGTGCGCCAGGGCCGCCAGGAGATCGGCAACGAGGACTTCGAGTACGCCCGCGACCGGGTGCTTATGGGGGCCCGGCGGGAGTCGATGGCCCTGTCCGACGCCGAGAAGGAGCTCACCGCCTACCACGAGGCCGGCCACGCCGTGTGCGCCGTGGTGCTCGAGCACGCCGACCCGCTGCACAAGGTCACCATCCTCCCCATCGGCATGGCCCTGGGCGTCACCCAGCAGCTCCCGGTGGAGGACCGCCACAGCTACAGCCAGCACTACCTGGAGGACTCCATCGTGGTGGCCATGGGCGGCCGGGTGGCCGAGCAGCTGGTGTTCGGGGTGATGACCACCGGGGCCGGCAACGACCTGGAGGTCAGCACCAACCGGGCCCGGCGGATGGTCACCGAGTGGGGCATGAGCCCCAAGGTCGGCCCCCAGGCGTGGGGCAGCCACGGCCAGGTGTTCCTGGGCGAGGACCTCATGGGCTCCCGCGACAGCTTCAGCGCCAGCACCGCCGGGGTGATCGACCAGGAGGTCGAGCGCATCCTGCGGGAGGCCGAGGAGCGCTGCCGCACCGTCCTCACCGAGAACCGGGCCGGCCTGAACATGGTGGCCCGCTCCCTGCTCGAGCACGAGACCGTCGACGGGGCCACCGTCGAGCGCCTGGTGCGCATGGGCCGGGAGGACGCCCCGGCGCCCCGGGAGTCCACCCCCGTCGACTGACGGCGGGCCCGGTCAGCCCGCGGCGCCCCCGCCGTCGGCGTCGCGGGCACTGGCCACCGCGGCCCACAGCTCCGAGGTGGGCGGCTCGCCCAGGAAGCTGGCCCTGACCGTGCCGTCGGGCCCGGCCACCACCACCAGGGGGACGGCGTCGACGCCGTAGCGGGCGTGCAGGTCGGCGTCGGCCACCGCCTCCAGCTCCTGCACGGCCACGCTGTCGCTCTCCAGGGCCCGGGCCTTGTCCCACGTGGCCCGGCAGGCCAGGCAGGTGGCCGAGCTGAACACCGCCACCAGCCACGGGGCCTCGGGCCGGGCGAACTCCCGCCGGTCGAGGTGGTCGGGGACGGCCCAGGCCGGCCTGGTGGGGGCGTCGGAGCGGGTGCGGGCCCGGATCAGGGCCGCCACCCCGACCGCCACCGCGGCCAGCACCACCACGACGAGCAGGCGTTCCACCCGGGCAGGTTGCCACGCCCGGGCCCGAGCCGACGACGGGGCGCCGGGCGCGGGCCGGCCCGGCTAGCGGAGGGGGCGCAGGCCGGGGGGGAGCGGGATGCCGACGGCCACCGAGGCGCCCCGGCCCTGCTCGCCCTCCTCGTCGTCGGCGCCGGCCGCCCCCTGGGCCATGAGGCGCCGCTCGGCCACCACCGGGCCGCTGGCCTCGACCACCAGCGAGAGGCGGGCGCCCTCCAGGTCGTCCAGCTCCACCTCGTGGCGGGCGCCGGGGGCCAGGGTGACCCGCCCCCCGGGCACGGGGACCTCCTGGCCGTCGCCCACCGCGGTCACGGCCACCGTCACCTCGGCGTCGCCCGGGTTGGTGACCACCACCCGGCCCCGCTCCTCGTCGGCTGCCCGCCGCCCGGAGGCGAAGGCCCACCGCGGCGCGGCCACCGGCGACCCGGTGCTGGTGGCCACCCCGACGTAGGAGGCCTCCTCGCCGGCCGCGTCGATCCACCGCTCGGCCACCACCGGCACGCCGTCGACGGAGCGGACCACCAGCGAGTGGGTCAGGCCCTCGGGCACCGACCCGGCCTCGTCCAGGGCGAGGGAGGCGAACTCCCCGGCCGGCACGGTCAGGGGGAAGGGGCCCACGGTGCCGTTCCGGGCCGGGTCCTCCAGGGCCACCTCCACCTCGACCTCGGCCTCCTCGTCCCCCGGGTTGAACACCACCACCCGCTCGTGGGCCACGGCGGAGCGGACCCCGGCGGGGAAGGACCACACCGGGCGGGGGTCGCTCACCGCCGGGGTGAGGGCCAGTCCGTCGGGGCGGTAGGCCTCGGCGTCGGCCTCCTCCTCGGTGGTGCTGGCCCCCTCGCCGTCGTAGGTCTGGATGCGCTCGACCACCACCCGGCCCCGGCGGGTGGTGACGGTGGCTGCGGCCACCGGCACCACGGTGACCACCGGGGTGACGTCGACCACGATCATCGACTGGGCGGCCACCGGCAGGCCCTGGAAGTCCGAGGGGGTGCGGCGCCGGGCATCGGTGGTGGCGAAGGCCAGGTCGACGGTGGCCGCGTCGGGGTACGGGTTGTAGATGGCCAGGCGCATCGTGGCGTCGCGGGTGGTGGCCCCCGAGGGGAGGTAGGCCCGCTCCGACGCCGTGGTCTGGCAGGCGGCCACGTCGCGGCCCCGGGGCCCGACCACCTCGTGCTCGACCACCACGGTGCCGCCGTCGACCTCGACCCGGGCCGAGGCCCACTCGGCCTCCAGGACGTCGGCCACCCGGACCCGGCGGGTGGTCCGGGCCGGGACCTCCAGGGCCCGCCCGGCCCGGGTGCCGGCCTCGCTGACCACTTCGATGCGGCCCACGGCCGACGCGTCGCCGACGTTGGCCACCACCACCGTGCCGTCGGCCATGGTGCCGTCGCCCGCCGTCTGCCCGGCGCAGAACCACACCGAGCCCAGGGCGTCGGCCGGGGCGGCCACCGGCAGCAGGGTGGCGGGGTCGGTGGGGCGGCCGGCGTCGTCCTCCCCGCCGTCACCGGTCAGGAGCAGGCCTCCCACCAGCAGGGCGACCACCAGCACCAGGGCGGGCCAGCGCCGGCTCACGCCGGGTCCTCCGGTGCCGGGCCCCGCACCGTCTTGCGCCGGCCGGCCCGACGACCGGCGGCGCGGCGGGCCTCGGGGCCGGGGTCGCCGTCGGGGGCGGCGGACCGCTCGGCCCGGGCGGCCAGGTCGGCCACCGCGGTGGCGGCCGCCTCCACCGGGTCGGGGACGGTGGCGCCGTCGGTCCCCTCGGGGTCGGTGGTCTCCGGGCCGGTCCGGAGCCGGCGGAGGAAGCGGCGGCGGGCGCCGTCACCCCGGGCCCGGCGGTGCAGGCGGCCCCGCACCAGCAGGGCCACGATCCACAGCAGGGGCTGGGCCACCACCGCGGCCAGGCTGGCGGGGGAGGTGTCGTAGCGCAAGGTGCCCCGGCCGGCGCCCGGGTCGTCGTAGCGGGCGGCCCAGCCGTAGGCCGGCTCGCCGGCGGCGGCCTCGGTGCCGTCCACCTCGAGCTGCCAGCCGTCGGCGGGCACGGCGGCCACCACGTCGCCGTTGCCCCGGGCGGCGACCCGGTAGCGGTCGGGGCCGTCGGCCGAGGTCACCACCGAGCGCCCCCGGGCCGGCGCCGACGGGGAGGCGGCAACGGCCGGCGTGGACGGCAGCTCGGTCCCGGCCGGCACGGTGGAGGCCATGCCCGTCCACGCCGTGTTGCGGTAGACGATCAGCGCCTCCTCGGTGTCGACCCGCTCCAGGTCGAGCTGCGAGGCGAGGGTGTCGGCCAGCCAGGCCGGCGGCGGGTGGGCTTCGCCCCCGTAGGCCGCGGGCACGGTCCGGGTGGGGATGACCACGTAGCGCACCCCCTCGGTGCTGAGCAGGCGCCCGAGGCGCACCGTCCGCCGGCTGACGGCCAGGTCCAGCTCGTCGGCCAGGCGCTCCGTGCTGGCGTGGCGGGGACCGGCCCACCGAGAGGCCACGTCCGGCACCCCGTCGCTGGTGGCCAGGGCCACGCCCTCGTCGTAGTGGTGGGCCCCGAGGGGCAACACGGTCCGCTCCCCCAGCCACAGGATCCGGGCGTCGGGGTTCTCGTCGGCCACCAGCACGGGCTGCAGGGTCCGGTCGAGGTCGCCGCCGGGCAGGTCCCAGCGGCCGTCGAGGACGCCGGGGACCATGGAGGTGGCCCCGGCCACCACGGCCAGCGCGGCCAGGATCGATGCGCCCTGGCGCCAGCCGAAGCGGTAGTGGCGCAGGTCGACCTCGAAGGCGGCCATGCCCAGGGCCGCGGCCAGGGCCAGCGCCGCGGCCGCCGGCACCAGCACCACCTCGGGGGCGGGGAGGCCGAACGGCAGGTGGCCCTCCTCGGCGGCCACCAGCACCCCCCAGCCGGCCAGGGCCACGAACCAGGCCCGCACCGCCCAGGCCAGGCGCCAGCCCCGGCCCAGCACCAGGGGCAGGGCCGCGGCGACCAGGAAGGCCCAGGCCAGCGGGGTGCCGCCGTAGGGGCCGGTCTGGAAGCGGAGCAGCTCGCCCAGGGTGCGGCCGGTGCCGTCCCGGGCCCCGACCACGGCGTCCCAGCCGCCGCCGTCGAGGAGCAGCGAGGCGCTCCACGGCAGGTGGAGGGCGACGGCGACCACGACGCCCCCGGCGGTCGCCACCACCAGCCGGCCCAGGCCCTCGGTCCGGCCGGCCACCAGGGACCCCACGGCCAGGCCGGCGGCCATGAGCACCACCAGGGCCACGATGGCCGGGGCCACGACGGCGCCCAGGGCGGCGGCCAAGCCGATGCCCAGGGCCAGGCCCGGCACGGCGGTGGCGGGACCGCCGGGGCCCACCGGGGCGTCCTCGGACAGGTCGCGGCGTCCGAAGGGGGCCAGGCCGGTGGCCCGGGCCAGACCCAGCAGCAACCAGGGCACGATCGCGTAGGCCACCAGGCCCGACCACGAGCCCGAGGCCAGGGCGTTGTAGGGCAGGGGCACGGCGGCGTAGACGACGACGGCGGCCGCCGCGGCGCGAACCGAGCCGATGGGCCGGGTCAGGCGCCAGATGCCCACCGGCCCGGCCGGGAGCAGGGCCAGGACGAGGACCTTGCGGGCCAGCTCGGTCGATCCCCCGGCCACCAGGCCGGCCAGGCCCAGGAGCCCCTGGCCCGTGGGCGGGGGCCCGGGGCCACCGCCGCCGGTGGCCCGCCAGCCGCTGACGTGGGCCCGGAGCAGCTCGACGGCCGAGCCCGGGAAGGCGGACAGGTCGCCCACGGCCGGCAGGTCCGGCACCAGCAGGTTGCGGGCCCCCAGGGCCATCAGGGCCACCGTGGCCGCCGCCGCGGCCAGGGTCACCCGGGTGAGGGGGGCCCGCAGGGCGGAGCTGAGGTCCCGCCCGGTGGCGGCCAGGGCGGCCAGGCGGTCATCGGCCGGGCCCACCTGGCCGCGGAGGAAGGCGGTGAAGCGGGCGCTGCCCCGCACCTGCAGCTCGCGCACCTCGGCGTCGCGCACCGTGCGGGTGCGGGCCGCCCGCCGGCGCCGGCGGGCGATGGCCCCCAGGTGCCGCAGGTTCCACGTCCACGCCCCGACCAGGTCGCGGCTGTGGCGGGGCCGCCCGCCGAGCAGGGCCACCAGGGCCTCGATGGTGGTGAGGAGCAGGGCCTGGGGCACGACCCGCAGGAGGTGGACGCGGGAGTAGCACGACAGCAGGGACCGGACCCGGTGGCGGTTCTGCAGGCGGCGGCGGTCGTCGACGGGGCGGCGCTCGCCCAGGGCCTCCAGGTGGCGGGCCGTCGCCGCCGGCACCACCACCACCCGGGCCCCGGCCACGTGGGCCCGCCAGCACAGGTCCACGTCGTCGCCGTGGAAGTCGATGCCGGGGTCGTAGCCGCCCAGGGTTGCGAACAGGTCGGCCCGCACCAGGGTGGCCCCGCCGGCCACGTGGAAGACGTCGCGCACGGCGTCGTGCTGCTCCTGGTCGAGCTCGTCGGGCTCGGCGGCCGGGGCGGGGACGCCGGTCTTGTCCACCGCCGCGCCCACGGAGCGGATCCGGCGGGGGTCGTGCCAGTCGAGCAGCTTGGGCCCGAGGACCCCGGCGTTGGTCCGGAACGCCTCCTCGACCAGGGTGCGCACCGCGTCGGGGGCCAGGGCCACGTCGTCGTGGCAGAGGAGGTGGAAGGCCGCCCCCTCGACCACGTCGAGGACGACGTTGGCCGCGGCCCCGAAGCCGGGGTTGCCCTCGACCCGGGTGATGCGGGCGTCGGGCAGGACGGCGGCCACCCGCGGCGAGGGGTCCTCGGCGCTGCCGGCGTCGACCACCAGGACCGAGAGGGGCTGGTAGGTCTGGGCGGCCAGGCTGCGCAGCGCCTCGTCGAACCAGGGTCCGGGGTCGTGGGTCACCACCACGGCCACGACCGCGGGAGCGGCGGCGCGGGACTCGTCGGCGGGAGGGCGGGCGTCGGTCACGGCTGGTCCAACCTACCGGCTGGCCCTCGGCTCCTCGGGCACCCCGGCCGCCGTCGGGACCCAGGCCGGAGCGGTGACGAGACCGGTTTCACACCGGATCTCGGGCCGTTCTGCTTGCAACTGTTTAACGACATAGGTACGGTTGCGAGCAGACCGAACGACCTCCAGGAGCGCCCCAATGCCCCAGATCACCACCGACGACGTGGCCCGAGCGGCCAAGGACGCCTTCTACGTGGGCGTCGGCCTCGGCGTCATCGGCTTCCAGAAGGCCCAGGTCCAGCGGGTGGAGCTGACCAAGTCCCTGCAGGGCCAGGTCGGCGAGGCCAAGGGCCAGCTCGACAAGCTGGGCACCACCGCCGAGGAGGCCCTGTCCGACCTGCGGACCCGGGTCGAGTCCCTGGCCGGCTCGGTCGACGACCGGGTCAAGCTGGTCGAGGAGCGCGTCGACACCCTGGAGGGGCGCTTCGAGTCCGTCCTCGACGACATCGAGGCCAAGCTCCCCGAGCAGGCCCGCGACATCGTGCAGCAGGCCCGCGGCGCCGCCCGTGACGCCCGCCAGCAGGTCCGCTCGGCCGTCGGCCGCGCCGCCTGACGCTCGCACCGCTCGTCTCCGCGCCCGCTCCCCCCGGGCGTCGGAGCGCCGGCGACCTCATCGGTCGCCCCGAGGGGCCCGGACCACCCTCCCCCTGGGTCCGGGCCCCTCGTCGCGCCCGGCCCCGGTTCGGCCCGTGGCGGCTCAGGCGGTGGCGAACCAGTTGGACTTGAGGCCGAGCACGCTGCGGACCTGCTCGCCGGTGAGGGTCACGTCGCCGCCCGAGAAGCGGGCCCGCACCCGGGTCACCCGCCCGCCCAGCTCCCCCAGCCCGTTGCGGGCGTAGGAGTCGAAGCTCTGGAACGTCCCCAGGTCGCGGCCCTGGTGGCGGTCGTAGGCGGCCTCGATGGTGGCCCGGCCGAGGGTGACGCTCCAGGCGTGGTTGGCGTTGCCGGCGTAGTCGTCGCCCTCGTCGCGCACGGCGGGGAAGTCGCCGCCCGCCGTCCACCCCCCGCTGGACGAGCCGAACTCGGTGCGGGCCACCCGCCCGTCGGCCCTCCGGCGGACCTGGTTGGCGGTGGCCGCCACCGCGGTGGTGGTGCGGGGGTCCTCGACCTTGGTGATGGTCGAGCCCGAGGCGGTGCGGGTGCCGTAGCCGCCGTAGACCTGGCACTGGGAGCTGTCGCAGGTGGTGGCCCACGAGCCCCAGCGGGTGTCACCGGACACGGCGTAGGAGCGGGCGGCCACGGCCTGGGCTCGCACCGCCGCCGCCCCCCGGCCCCCGCCCAGGTCGGCCCAGTACGGGGAGACCTCCTTGGGGACGATGGAGCGCAGCATCAGCTCGGTGGCCACCTTGTTCACGGTGACGACGGTGCCCAGGGCCTCCACCGCCCGCAGCTCGCCCCGGTAGTAGCGGGTGCCGCTGCCGGTGCAGTGCTGGAGCATGCGGGTCGGGTCGTCGCCCTGGGCGATCGACGAGCGGACCACCACCTCGCCGGCGGAGCGGTCGCCGACCAGGGTCCAGGGGCCGTTGCAGCCCGTCCCCCGCCAGACGCGGAACCGCCCGGCCGAGAGGCGGGCGACGCGGGTGGCGCGGACGTCGGCCCCGTAGCCGTCGACCCGGAGCCGGCCCGCCGACTGGGTGACGACCAGCTCCCGGCCCCTGCTGGCCGTGAGGTACACGCGCTGGTCGGTGGCGGTGACGGTCCGGGTGGTGGTGCCGCCGTAGTAGTGGTCGAGGATCCGGGTCCCGCTCCACCCGTGGTCGACGGCGTAGCCCAGCGCCCCCCACTGGCTCATCCCCCGGCCGTGGCCCCAGCCGCGGCCCTGGAAGGTGACCGAGGCCGGCGGCTCGCAGGCGGTGAGGGGCAGGACGACGAGGGTGGCGGCAGCGGCGAGAGCGAGGCGGGTGAGGAGGCGGCGGGGGGCCATGGAGAACCATCGGCCCGGGCCGCGGGGGAGTTGAGCCCGCGGGGCGGCCCGGGCCGTAGGTTGGCGCCGTGGACATCGTGCTGGACCCGGCGGAGGCCCGGGTGCTGGGGAGCCTGCTCGAGAAGGAGCGGACCGTCCCGGCCACCTACCCCCTGACCATGAAGGCCCTCCTCACCGCCTGCAACCAGGCCACGTCCCGCGACCCGCTGATGGACCTGTCCGAGGCCGAGGTGGAGCAAGCCGTCGAGTCCCTCAAGGCTCGGAAGCTGGTGCGGCGGGTGCTGCCCAGCCACGGGAGCCGGGTCGTCAAGTACCGCCAGGTGGCCCACGAGGTCCTGGGCCTCGACGACGGGCCGAGGGCCGTGGTCGCCATGCTCCTGCTCCGAGGCCCCCAGACGGCGATGGAGCTGCGGGCCCGCACCGAGCGGATGCACGCCTTCGCCGACGCCGAGGCGGTGGAGGAGGTGCTGGCCGACCTGGCCGGCTGGGGCGACCCCCTGGTCCGGCTGCTCCCCCGCCGCCCCGGCCAGCGCGAGGCCCGCTGGGCCCACCTGCTCTCCGGCGAGCCGTCGGACACGGCGCCCGAGGCCCCCCGGCCGGCACCGGCCGCCTCCGCCGCGCCGGCGGCGTCGGCCCCCCGACCCGAGCCCCCCGACCCGGCCCTGCACGGCCCGCTGGCCGCCCTGGCCGGCACGTGGTCGGGGGCCGGGGCCGGCCGCTACCCGACCATCGACGACATCACCTACACCGAGGAGATCGAGGTGCGGCCGGTGCCGGGCAAGCCCCTGCTGGCCTACCGGTCGGCCACCCGGGCCACCGACGACGGGCGGGCCCTCCACGCCGAGAGCGGCTTCCTGCGCCTGACCGGCGACGGCGGGGTGGAGCTGGTGGTGGCGGCCGGGCCCGGCATCGTCGAGGCCTGCAGCGGTCTGGTCGACAGCGAGGCCACCGGTTGCGACCTGGAGGTGGCCCTCACCTCCGACGTGGTGGCCGGCACGCCCTCGGCCAAGGAGGTCACCGCCACCGAGCGCACCTACCGGGTGGAGGGCGACGTCCTCAGCTACGAGATCGCCATGGCCGCGGTGGGCCTGCCCCTCGGCGGCCACCTCCAGGCCCGCCTGCACCGGGCCTGAGGGCCTCGCCCCGAGGCATCGGGCTCAGGGCGGGTCGGCGGGCAGGCCCAGCACCCGTTCACCCAGGATGTTGCGCTGCACGTCCCCGGTGCCACCGCCGATGGTGAGGGCGGGGGCGAAGAGGTAGCCGAAGGCCCAGGTGGGATCGGTGGAGCCCATCGGCCCGCCGGGGGCCAGCATCCCCGCCGGACCGGTCAGGTCCTTGGCCACGGCCATCATGCGCTGGCCGTGCTCGTCGGCCAGCACCTTGCGGATCGAGGCCTCGGGCCCGGGCTGCTCGCCCTTGATGGCCGCGGTCACGGTGCGCAGGCGGATGAGCCGCAGGATCTCGGACTCGATCCACAGGGCGGCCAGGCGCTGGCGCACGAGGGGATCGGTGACCCCACCGGCGTCGCGCACCACGGCCAGCAGGTCATCGGCCATGGGCCCCATGCCCCACAGGGCCCCGCCGGCCGACAGCGACACCCGCTCGTTGCCCAGCGTCACCTTGGCCAGGGCCCAGCCGTGGTCGACCTCGCCCACCAGGTGGTCGGCCGGCAGGCGGACCCCGTCCAGGAACACCTCGTTGAAGGTGTGGGCCCCGGTCATCTCGATGAGGGGGCGGACCTCGACCCCGGGGGCGTCCATGGGGCAGACGAAGTAGGAGATCCCCTTCTGCCGGGGCAGGTCGGGGTCGGGGTTGGTGCGGGCGATGAGGATGCCCCAGCGGGCGTGCTGGGCCAGGGAGGTCCACACCTTCTGGCCCTCGATGACCCACTCGTCGCCGTCGCGGGTGGCCCGGGTGGTGAGCGCGGCCAGGTCGCTGCCGGCGCCCGGCTCGCTGAAGAGCTGGCACCACACGTCCTGGGCCGAGAGGAGGCGGGGCAGCCAGCGGGCCTGCTGCTCGGCGGTGCCGGCGTGGAGGAGGGTGGGGCCGGCCCAGCCGATGCCGATGGGGTTCGAGGGCCGCTTCACCCGGGCCCGGCGCAGCTCCTCGTCGATGACGATCTGCTCGATGGGATCGGCGCCGCGGCCGTACGGGCGGGGCCAGTGGGGGGCGACGTAGCCGGCCTCGGCCAGCTCGGCCCCCGACGGCGTGGGGTGCGCGGCCAGCCACGCCCGGACCTCGGCGCGGCGGGGGTCGTCGTCGTCCGGGAGCTCGAAGTCCATGGCCGCGCACGGTACCTGTCACCTCGACCGGCCGGTCACGGCCGCAGGCCGGACTCCCTACACTCCGCGCCATGCCGCACGCTGGTTGGAACTTCGCCGAGGTCTGGGAGACGATCGCCGAGGAGATCCCCGACGCCCCCGCCCAGGTCCAGGGGGACCGCCGCCTGACCTGGCGCCAGCTCGACAAGCGGGCCAACGGCGTCGCCCACGCCCTGCTGGGGGCGGGCGTGGCCGAGCAGGACAAGGTGGCCCAGTACCTCTACAACTGCCCCGAGTACCTGGAGTCGATGTTCGGGATCTGGAAGGCCGGCCTGGCTCCCGTCAACACCAACTACCGCTACGCCGACGACGAGCTGGTCTACCTGTGGGACAACGCCGATGCCGTGGCCGTGGTCTTCCACGGCAGCTTCGTCCCCACCATCGAGCGCATCCGCGACCGGGTGGGCAAGGTCCGCCTGTGGCTGTGGGTCGACGACGGGGCCGGGCCCTGCCCCGACTGGGCCACCCCCTACGAGGAGGCCGCCACCTCCCACCCCGAGCGGGTGGTGGCACCGTGGGGCCGCAGCGGCGACCACCTCTACATGCTCTACACCGGGGGCACCACCGGCATGCCCAAGGGCGTGATGTGGCGCCAGGACGACCTGTTCCGCAACCTCATCGGCGCGGCCGTGGACCGGACCGTGCAGCAGGGCGAGGCCGACCTCGACTCGGTCCGGGCCCGCGTCAACGGCCCCGGCATGGTCGGCCTCCCGGCCTGCCCGCTGATGCACGGCACCGGGTGCATGACCCAGCTCATCGTCCTCTCCGGCGGGGGCTGCGTGGTCACCCTCCAGGCCCGCAACCTGGACGTGCCCGAGCTGCTCGACACCATCGACCGCGAGGGCGTGAACCTCATCGCCATCGTGGGCGACGCCTTCGCCAAGCCCATCACCCGGGCCCTGGACGCCGAGCCCGGCCGCTGGGAGCTGACCTCGCTGCTGGCCGTCACCTCCTCGGGGGTGATGTTCTCCGAGCCGGTGAAGCAGGCGCTCCTGGCCCACGCCCGGGGGGCCATGATCATCGACGCCTTCAGCTCGTCGGAGGCGGTGGGCATGGGCCAGTCGATCTCGGCCGCCGGCGCCGAGGTCCAGACCGCCACCTTCACCGTGGGCGAGAACACCCGGGTCGTCGACGAGGACGGCTCCGACGTGGTGCCCGGCTCCGGCCAGATCGGCCGGGTGGCGGTGGGCGGCTTCCAGCCCGTCGGCTACTACAAGGACCCGGCCAAGTCCGACGCCACCTTCCTGATGCTGGACGGCAAGCGCTACTCGGTGCCCGGGGACTTCGCCCAGGTCGAGTCCGACGGCACCATCACCCTGCTGGGCCGCGGGTCGGTGTGCATCAACACCGGCGGCGAGAAGGTCTTCCCCGAAGAGGTCGAAGAGGTGTTGAAGACGGCGGACTCGGTACGCGACGCGGTCGCAGTCGGTGTGCCCGACGAGAAGTTCGGTCAGGCCATCGTGGCGATGGTCGAACTCGCACCCGGTGCCGAGCTCGACGAAGGCAACATCATCGCCCACGTAAAGACCAAGCTCGCCTCGTTCAAAGCGCCCAAGCGCGTGCTTCAGGTCGAGACGATCGGCCGCGCCGCGAACGGCAAGGTCGACTACAAACGACTAACGGCCGAAGCCGAAACCCGTACCTAACCCGGGCGGGCACCCCGCAGGC
>DASQKY010000011.1 GCA_035630295.1 Acidimicrobiales bacterium
CGCGGCGCTCCCGGGCCGTCGCCCGGCCCACCCCCTCGGCCGGCACCGTCTGGAAGGTCCTGGCCGTCCTGGGCGTCCTCGGCACCATCGGCTTCGGGCTGGCCTGGCGCAGCGCAGATGCCCGCGCCGTGACCGAGGACGGCCTCGCCCCCGAGGTGGTCGCCATGCGAGACGCCGGGCGCGAGTTCGCCATCGCGCTGACCAACTTCGACGCCGGCACCATCGACGCCGACTTCGACCGGATCGTCGACTTCGCCACGGGCGACTTCGCCGAGGAGGCCGATCGCTTCTACGACGAGGAGATCCGGTCGCAGCTGCGCGAGGCCCAGGCCACCAGCCGCAGCGAGATCCGCGACATCTACGTCCAGAGCTTCAGCGGCGACACCGGCGTCGTGTTCTTCACCGCCGACCAGACCATCGCCAACAACCTCAGCCCCCAGCCCATCACCGACACCCTGCGGGTCGAGCTCGGGATGGTCGAGGTCGAGGGGGAGTGGAAGGTCCGCACCGTCGAGGTGCTCGACGCCCCGGCCGGCAGCCAGCTCGACGCATCGAACCTGGAGGACGGGGCGGAGGCCGATCCGGCGGCGCCCACGGACGAGACCGATCCGGGCTCGACGACCACCGTCGCCGACGGCTAGCGAGGGGCCGGGCGCCCGCGCATGACGGACGCCACGTCGCACCCGGCCCCGGGTGCGTTGCAACGGGCGGGGCGCGGCCTATGATCCGCCGCGATCGCCCAACCCGCAAGGCTGCCGAAGGACCCCATGGCTGACGAAGACCCGACCGCCGACGACGACGTCGACATCGACTCCGACGAGCTCGACGAGGACGAGGTCGACATCGACGAGGAGGACATCGACGAGGAGGACGACCTGGTGGTCGACGCCGACGTCGTCATCGACGACGTCCTCGCCGACGAGGACGACGAGGACGAGGCCGTCGTCGAGGCCGAGCCCGCCGCGGTCGTCACCAAGGGCAAGGCCAAGGCCGACAGCGAGGACGACGAGGAGGACGAGGACGAGCCCGATCCCGACGACGTCGAGGAGGATCTCGACCAGATCCTCAAGGATCGGATCGCGGCCAACGACGACGACGATGACGACGACGAGGACACCCCCGTCGTCGACACCACGCCGGCCGAGCCCGGCGGCCGCGTCCAGCCCAAGCGCCCCGGCGAGTTCACCTGTCAGTCGTGCTTCCTCGTCAAGCCCCCCAGCCAGCTCGCCGACGCCGATCTCCAGTACTGCCTCGATTGCGTCTGAGACGCCGGCAGACGGGAGGATGGTGACGTGAGCGAGGATCGGAAGCCGTCGGTCGAGGCCGCGTTGGACCTGCTGGTGTACGCCCCCCTGGGGTTTGCCCTCGAGGCCCGGGGCCTGCTCCCCAAGTTCGTCGAGCGGGGCAAGAACCAGGTGACGATGGCCAAGATGGTCGGCCAGTTCGCCGTCCAGCAGGGCCAGGTCGAGGCGAGCAAGCGGCTGGGACCGGTCCAGGAGCAGGTCGAGACGGTGCTGGCCGATCTGGGCCTGGTGCCCCGGCCGTCCTCGTCGACGTCATCCGGGTCGTCCGCCTCGACGTCGACCACCCCGACGGCCGACGCCGATCCGGCTCCGGCCCCCGTCGTCGAGCTGGTCCCCGAGCCCGCCGTCGACACCGCCCCGGCCGACCCGTCGGACCTGGCCATCCCCGACTACGACAGCCTGGCCGCCAGCCAGGTCGTGCCCCGGCTCCGGGCCCTCGGGGCCGACGAGCTCGAGGCCGTCCGGGCCTACGAGGCCGCCGGTCGGGGCCGCAAGACGATCCTCAACCGCATCGCCCAGCTCCAGGCCGGATAGCACCCCCGTGGAGGAGGTGCGGGTCGCCACCGAGGACGACCTCCCCGAGCTGGTCCGCCTCGCCGAGCTGGCGCGCACCGAGCTGGGCGAGGAGCGGGGCGGGCCCATGTGGCAGCTCCTCCACGGCCGCCCCGACCCGCTGCCGGCCACCCTCGTCGCCGACCTCACCGAGGCCGCCAGCGACGCCGGCGTCGTGCTGATCGGGCTCTACGCCGGCGCCCCCGCCGCCTACGCCGCCGCCCACCGCGAGCAGCTCGGCGACGGCACGTCCATCGCCGTGGTCAGCGACGTCTACGTCGAGCCCGGTTTCCGGGCCGTCAACCTGGGCGGGGCGCTGATGGAGGAGCTGATCGCCTGGGCCCGCGCCCACGACTGCCGGGGCATCGACGCCCTGGTGCTGCCGGGCATGCGGAACAGCAAGAACTACTTCGAGCGCTTCGGCCTCACCGCCCGGGCCATCCTCGTCCACAAGGATCTGCGCACGGCCCCGGCCGAGGACCCGGCATGACCCGCCCGCTGCCCGTCCTCGGCGTCTCTGCGGTCGTCACCGACGCCGACGACCTCCTCCTCGTCCAGCGGGGCACCGAGCCCTACGCCGACCTCTGGGCCCTCCCGGGCGGCCACGTCGAGGAGGGCGAGACGCTGGCCGAGGCCATGACCCGCGAGCTGTTCGAGGAGACCGGTCTCGAGGGCGCCTGCGGCGAGCTCCTGGCGGCGCGCGAGGACATCGGCGAGCTGGGCCACTTCGTCGTGCTCGTCCACCGCGTCCACCTGATGGACCGGGGCGAGCCCGTCGCCGGCGACGACGCCCGCGACGCCCGCTGGGTGCCGCTCGGCGACGTGGCCGAGCAGGTCCTGGTGCCGGGTCTGGCCGAGCTCCTCCACGAGCACGGCATCATCCCGACGATCGCCTAGGGCGACCTGCCCTTCTGGGGCTACTTGCCCTTCCAGACGGGGTCGCGCTTCTCGGCGAAGGCGGTGAGGCCCTCGCCGAAGTCCTCGGTGCCGAACATCTTCATGATGCCCTCGCCCGACATCTTCCAGCCGACCTCGTCGGGCTGGTCGGTGGCCTCGATGACGATCTTGCGGCTCTCGGCCACGGCCAGCGGGGCGGCGGTGCAGACCTGGGCGGCCAGCGCCTGGGCCCGCTCGAGGGCGTGGCCCTCCTCGGCCAGGTGGTTGACCAGGCCGTAGTGGTGGGCCTGCTCGGCCGGGAAGTCGAGACGGCCGGTGAGGGCCAGCTCCATGGCGATGTTGCGGGGGATCTTGCGGGGGAGGCGGAACAGCCCGCCGGCCGCGGCGACCAGGTTGCGCTTGACCTCGGGGATGCCGAAGACGGCCGTCTTCGACGCCACGACCATGTCGCAGGCCAGCACGATCTCGGTGCCTCCAGCGAGGGCGGGGCCGTCGACGGCGGCGATCACGGGCTTGGTGCGCTCACGCTGGACGAAGCCGCCGAAGCCGCCCCGCTTGGTGGACATGCCCCCGGGATCGGTGGCCATCTGCTTGAGGTCGGCCCCGGCGCAGAAGATCCAGCCCTTCTCGGTCTGGCCGCCGGTGATGATCCCGACCCAGGCCTCGCCGTCCTCCTCCAGGCGGTCGATGGCCGCCTCCAGGCCCTGGGCGACCGCGGTGTTGACCGCGTTGCGGGCTTCCGGGCGCTTGATCGTGATGACGGCGACGTGGCCGTCCAGCTCGTACTCAACCATGGCCCGGGACCCTAGATGACCGGCGCCCGCATCTGGACCGCTCGGTCAAGTTCGCCGGGGCACGCCCACCGGGCGCGGCCGGCGCTACTCGCTGGCCGGCTGGGAGCCCCGGTCCTCCTCGTCGCGGCCGTCCTCGACGGGCACCGCCGGCTCCACCGGGGTGTCCTCGGCCCCGGCCGCGTCGGCCGGGTCGGCCTCGGGAGGCAGGTCGGGGGCGGGCGCGTCGGGCGTGGCCGGGGGTCCGGGCGTCTCGACGTCGGGACCGGCTGGCTCCTCCTCCTCGGCCGGGCCGGGCTCCTCGGCGGTGCCGGGGGCGGACGGGGGCTCGGGAGCGGGGTCCTCGGCCACCGGGGCGGAGTCCGGCTGGGGCTCCGCCGGAGCCTCGTCGACCGGCCCGTCCTCGGCCGGCGCAGGAGCAGCGGCGGGGACCTCCGCCGGCACGGCCTCGGGCGCCTCGGCCGCGGGCTCGGCGACCTCCGGTCCCGGGGAGGCAGGCGCGGCGGCCTGGTCCGTGGCCGCCCCCGGCTCCTCGGACACGGCCGGGGGGGCCTGCGCCTCCGGTGCGACGGCCGGCTCGGTGGTCGGCTCCTGGGCCCTGGGGGCCGGGGCCGGCGGGGGAGGGGGGACCGGGCGGGCGCCGCCGCTTCCGGGGCCGCCCTTGACCGGGCCGCGACGGCCGGGACGGCGTCCCTTGGCCGGGGCGGGCTCGACCCCGAGGGCCTGGGCCACCAACGGGGCGTGGGCGCCGGCCGCGGCGACCACCGCCTTCAGCTCGTCGGACGGGGCCTCGGGGACCGAGGCCGGGGCCACCTTGGCGTGGACGGGGGAGAGGGCCAGGGCGTCGAGCACGGTGGCCCACCGCTCGGTGAGCGTGTCCGAGGTGAGCGAGGCGCTGGCCGCCTCGACCATGCGGGCGGCCAGGTCGGGGGGGAGGGGGGAGCCAGCCTTGGGGGGGCGGGAGCTGACCCGCAGGGCCCGGACCACGCGACCCTCGCCCAGGAGCTGGGCCATCTCGGCCAGCCAGGCGGCCTGGTCGGCCTCGACCCGGCGCTCCAGCCCCTCGCGGAGCTGGACGGCCAGGGCCTTGGCCTCGTCGTCGCGGGCGGCCGACTCGGCCGCCGCCACCACGGTGCGCAGGTCGCGCAGGTCGAGCTCGGCCAGGTCGGCCAGGGCCGCCTCGGCCCGGTCCCGCCAGTCGGCGGCCCGCAGGCGGGGGAGCAGGCGCTCGGCCAGGCCCTCGATGTGGGCCGCGTCGACCTCGGGGCGACCCTCGGCCCGGGCCTGCGTGTTCTGCTTCTCCACGGCCTGGCGGACGGCGGCCATGCCACCCCGCAGGACCTCCTCGGCGATGGGGCGCTCGTGGGCCTCCAGCGTGTCGAGCACGGCCCGCCGGTGGGCGCGCTGGGGGCGCAGCCGCTTGGGGCGGGGCTTGGCGTCGTCGGGACGGCGGCGGGGGCGGTCCGGGCGCCCGGTGTCGCGGGGGCCGGCGTCGCCCCGGCCGGCGCCGTCACGGGGGTGCCGGGCGCTGCGGTCGCTGGCCGGGCGCCCACCGGGCCGGCCGTCGCTGCTGTCGGGCCGGCTGTCGCCACCGCTCCGGCCCCGGTCACCACCGGGTCGCCCGTCGCGCCCGCCGGGACCCCCGGGGCCGCTCCGGCCCCGGCCACCCCGGCGGTCGCCGTCCCGGTCGCGGTCGCGGTCACGGCCGCCCCGCTTGCCCACCAGCTTGCTGGTGACCAGGTCCTCGTCCCGCAGGTCGCGGCGCACCAGCTCCAGGCGCTCGGGCTCGGCCCGGGGCCCCTTGCCGGGGAGGACGGCGGTGATCTCGGTGCCGTCGAGGCCGATCTCCACCTCGACCCGGAGCACGTCACCGACCGAGGGCGCGCCGGGGAGGACGCCCGAGGCCACCACCCCCTTGGGTTGGCGGGCCCCAGCGGCGCGCCACGTCCAGGACCCGTCGTCGCGGGTGCTCGTCAGCTCGATCTCGATCCGGCGGGCCATAGGGCGGCCACCGTACTCCCCGCCCCGGTCACAGTCCGCAGCCGATCCGGTGGCGGGCCCCGGTGGCCGGCCCCGCGGGCTGCGGTGGCCATCGGGGCCCGGCCGGGCCACTCCGGCCAGACCGCCCATAATCATCGTTATGTCAAGTTATGAGGAGGGCCGGCCGGTGAGGTCGGTGCGGGGCTCGATCCACGTCCGCACCAGCGGGCGGGCGTTCTCGAGCAGCCAGTCCAGGGCTTGGCGCACCTCGGCCGGGTCGTCGCCGGCGGCGGCCAGGTCGGTGTCGACGTCCTCCACCGCGGCGTGCAGGCAGTACAGCGCGCCCTGGAGGTCCTCCAGGGCCTGGCGGCCGATGATCACATCGTCGTCGCCCAGGCCGTGGGCCGCGGCCAGCTTCCCGGCCATGTGGGCCTGCTGGCGGCACCCCTGTCGGCAGAACCGCCGGGGCCGCCCCGGTCCGGCGGCGGGCGGGAGGCGGCGCCCGCACCACCGGCACCGCCGGTCGGGGTCGGCCCGGCCCACCATCGCCCGATCCCCCGCGCCCTCCGCTCCTCCGGGTTCCGTCACGTGACGAAACTACCGTGTCGGGCAGGGCCGGGGGTGGACGGCGGGCGGGTCGGTGCCGCCGGTCAGAGGGAGCGGACCCGGGGGCCCCGCACGGCCCGCTCCACCGCGGTCATCGGGCGGGCCGGTGGCGAGCCGCCCTCGGCGCTCCCCTCCTGGCCGGTGGTGGTGTCGGGTTCGCTGGCCGGCTCCCGGGGCGCGGCCCCGTCCGAACCGTCCCCGGCGGGCGTCCGGGGCTCGGCCGCGGGCGCGTCCGCCTCCGGCCCGTCGGTCGGCACCTGCGGGTCGGGCGCCTCGTCGGCCGGCGTGGCCTGTCCCGGCGTCGCGCTCGCTGGCTCGGCCTCGGCCGGTGGGCCCGGTGCGGTCCCGCTCGACACCGGAGACGTGACAGGCTCCGTCATGGGCGGGGGAGCGGAGGGGGCCGGGAGCCGGGCCCGGCCCGAGCCGGGGGGAGCGGGCGCGGGCGGCGCTCGGCGGCCCGGGGCCACGCCCACCGAGACCAGGAGGTGCTCCACCGCGGCGCCCACGTCGACCGGGTGGCCGTCGATGGACACGGCGTCGGCGTCGGTGGGGGGCGGCGTGTCGAAGGGGGCGGGGACGGGCCGCTCCTCCCCCGCCCGGGCGGGGTCGGCAGCGGCCTGCGGGTGGGCGGCCCGGGCCCGGGCCGCCTCGAAGCGCTCGCGCAGGGCGCGCAGGTCCTCAGCGCGGCCGCTGTCCTGGTACAGGTCGACCAGGGTCAGGAAGAAGGTGGGGTCGAGCTCCCCGCCCGTCTCCGCCACCTCGTCCTCGACCGCGTCGAGCAGGCCCAGCAGCAGCGCCTCGGCGGCGTCGGCCCGGCCCAGGGCGAACATCTCGGCGATCTCGTCGCGGTAGGTGCTGTGGTGCCGGCCCCCGAAGGTGCCGGGCGCGCCCACGCCCATGATCCGGCGGCGGACGCGGTCCCGGGCCCGGCCCAGGCCTGGCTCCCCGTGGTCGGGTCCGCCGTCCCGGGCCGCCACCGGCGTGGGCTCCGGGATGGTGGGGACGGTGCCGGCGGCCAGCTCGGCCAGGGCGTCCAGGTCGGCCCGGGCCGCGGGCTCCTCCCCGGCCAGGGTGTACACCTGGGCCCGTTCCTCCAGGGCCGCGGCCAGGACGGCCAGGCTGCGGGTGGGGACGGCCAGGGCGTCGCTGGCCGCGTCGAGGGCGGCGGGGCCGTCGCCCACGGTCCGGGCCGCCACGCTGCGGGCCACCAGGGCCAGGGCCGAGACGTCGTCGACGTTGGCCAGGCGGGTGGTCAGGTCCAGCGCCTGGGCGTGCTCGCCCATGGTGAGCAGGGTGGCGGCCAGGGCCAGCACCACCGCCGGCTCGGGCGGCAGCTGGCGCAGGACGGCCACCGCGTCGGCCGGCCGGCCCTGGGCGCCGCTCAGCTCGGCCAGCAGGAGCCCCAGCGCAGAGCGCGACACCGGCACCAGGGCGGGGATGCCGGGGGCCAGGCCCACGGCCACCTGCAACCCGGCCCAGTGGCGCTGGAGGAGCTTGGTGGCGCCCGGGTCGGCCGGGGCCGACAGGGCGGCGATCAGCACCTCGGCGGCCAGGGCCGGGTCGATGCCCAGGGCCCGCCCGGCGTGGAGCACGCGGGCCGCGTCCTGGGCCGAGCCGGGCTGGGCGGCCAGGCGGCCCAGGGCGTCGACGTCGTCGGCGGCCACCGCGGCCAGGAGGGCCTTCTCGGCCCGGGGGGCCACCGGTGAGGGGCGGACCCGCCCGGCCACCGCGGTGGGATCGGTCGGGCCCTGGCCGGACAGGACCCACATGCGCCACGGGGAGGGGGGGAAGGTGGGGGCGGGCTGGCCCGGCGCGCCGAGCAGGAGGTCCACGTGGCCCGTCAGGTCCATTCCGTCGTCTTCTCCGTGGAGGCCGTCGTCGGGCTCCCGGGGTCCGGGAGCGGTGGTCGAGGTCCCATCGGCCGCTCGGGCCCGAGATCCAGCACTCGGGCCGGAAACGGGCCGGTCCGGGCGGCCTCGCCGCCGGTGACGGCGGACCGTCGGCGGCCTAGCGTGGGTGGGGTTCGCCCACCGGCCCCCCGCCCCGCCGGTCCCCGCCGAGGAGCTCCCCCATGACCGATCTCGTCCCGCCCAGCCCCTTCGTGGAGCGCACCCCGGAGGAGGAGCGGGAGCACCGCAAGCGGCGCCTGGCCGGCGCCTTCCGCCTGTTCGGGCGGTTCGGCTTCGACGAGGGCGTGGCCGGCCACATCACCGCCCGCGACCCCGAGCGGGCCGACCACTTCTGGGTCAACCCGTTCGGCATGAGCTTCAAGCGCATCCGGGTCTCGGACCTGATCCTGGTCGACCACCAGGGCGAGGTGGTCGAGGGGACGTGGCCGGTCAACCGGGCCGCCTTCGCCATCCACTCCCAGATCCACGCCGCCCGGCCCGACGTGGTGGCCGCCGCGCACTCCCACTCCCGCTACGGGCGGGCCTTCTCCACCCTGGGCCGCACGCTGGCCCCCCTGACCCAGGACTCGTGCATCTTCTACGAGGACCACACCCGCTTCGACGACTACACCGGCGTGGTCGACGACGTGAGCGAGGGCAAGCGCATCGCCCACGCCCTGGGTGGGGCCAAGGCGGCCATCCTGGCCAACCACGGCATCCTGACCGTGGGCGAGACGGTGGACGAGGCCCTGTTCTGGTACGTGACCATGGAGCGGACCTGCGAGGTGGAGCTGGTGGCTCGGGCCGCCGGGGAGCCCAACGAGATCGCCCCCGAGGTGGCCGCCGCCACCCGGGAGCAGATCGGTTCGCACCTGGCCGGCTGGTTCAGCGCCCAGCCCCTGTTCGACTGGATCGAGGCCCAGGAGCCCGACCTGGCCGACTGAGGCCGCCCCGGCCCGGGGCGCCTCAACCGGTGGTGGTCGTGGTGGTCGGCGCGCTCAAGGTGTAGATGATGGTCAGGTTGCCGTCGACGGCGTTGGCCGTGTCGGTGACGGCCACCAGGGCCTGGTGGTCGGGGCCGGTGGCCCGGACGCTGGCGCTGGCGGAGCCGCCGTTGTCGGTCGTGGTCTCGTCCTCGATGGTGTAGCCGGCCCCCTCCAGCTGGGCCACGATCCCGTCGGTGACCGCCCCCAGCTCGCCGTCGAGGCCGGCGGTGACGGTGATCTGCCCGGCCTGGTCGGTGGCCAGGACGATCTTGGCCCCCTCGGGCAGGGCCAGGTCGGCGGGCCAGGCGTCGGGCAGCTCGGCCTCGCCGCCGGCGTTGAGGTCGAACTCCTGGTCGTCGCAGTTGCCGGAGAGGCCGCCCCCGCCGGAGTCGATGTCGACGTCCTTGCAGGTCGAGTTCCGCTCCACCGCCTCCTCGGCCACCGTGTCGGCCACCTTGCTGCAGCCCACGCCGCTGGCCACCAGGGCCAGCCCCACCGCTCCGGCCGCCATCGCCCGTCTGATCTCCATGCCGTCCTCCGTCTCGTCGGCCCCGGGATGGGGAGCCGGGACCCATCATGGGGGCGCCCGGCGGTCGGGGGCTTGAGTGGCCGGTACGCAACCGGCCGGGGGGCGGGCCCCCGGCCCGGGTCGGCTGGTAGCGTGGCCGGGCTGTCGACCCCGTGCGGGAGAGGCCCAACGTCGGGCCGCCGAAGGAGCAACTCCTCCCGGAATCTCTCAGGCCCCAGGACCGCACGGGCGAGGCGACGCTGGAAAGAGGTCGGTCCGCCGGCCCACCGACGGTGCAAGCCGGTCCCCGGGCCGGTGAACCTCTCAGGTGCCGATGACAGCGGGGAGGGCAGCCGAGCCGGAGCGCACCCCGCTCCCCCGCCGTCCCCTCCGGAGATCCCATGTCCGACCGCACCCGCCTGAGCACCCCGGGCTCCGGCCTGCCGTTCGCGGCCCGCCACATCGGGCCCACCGACGACGACCAGGCGGCCATGCTGGCCGCCCTGGGCTACGGCTCGCTGGACGAGATGGTGGCCGACGCGGTGCCGGCCGGCATCCGCGACGTGGCCCCCCTGGACCTGCCCGAGCCGGTGGGCGAGGCCGAGGCCCAGGCCGAGCTGGCCGCCCTGGCCGGCCGCAACCAGGTGGCCACGTCCATGATCGGGCTCGGCTACCACGGCACCCTCACCCCCCCCGTGATCCGCCGCTCCATCCTGGAGAACCCGGCCTGGTACACGGCCTACACGCCGTACCAGCCGGAGATCTCCCAGGGTCGGTTGGAGGCCCTGCTGAACTTCCAGACCCTCATCGCGGATCTGACCGGGCTGGCCCTGGCCAACGCCTCCCTGCTGGACGAGGCCACCGCCGCGGCCGAGGCCATGACCCTGGCCCGGCGGGCCTCCAAGGCCCCGGCCGAGGCTGCCTTCGTGGTCGATGCCGACTGCCACCCCCAGACGGTGGCCGTGCTGCGCACCCGGGCCGAGCCCCTGGGCCTGGCCGTGGTCGAGGCCGACCTGTCCGCCGGCCTGCCCGAGGGCGACGCCTTCGGCGTTCTGGTCCAGTACCCGACCAGCACCGGCCTGGTGCGCGACGACGCGGCCCTGGTGGCCGCGGCCCACGACCAGGGCGCCCTGGTGGTGGTGGCCGCCGACCCGCTGGCTCTGTGCCTGCTGCGGCCCCCGGGCGAGATCGGCGCCGACGTGGCCGTGGGCTCGGCCCAGCGCTTCGGCGTGCCCATGGGCTTCGGCGGCCCCCACGCCGGCTACATGGCCGTGCGCGACGGCCTCCAGCGCTCGCTCCCCGGCCGCCTGGTGGGCGTCTCGGTCGACGCCGACGGCGCCCCGGCCCTGCGCCTGGCCCTCCAGACCCGGGAGCAGCACATCCGCCGGGAGAAGGCCACCAGCAACATCTGCACGGCCCAGGTCCTGCTGGCCGTGATCGCCTCCTCGTACGCCGCCTACCACGGCCCGGACGGCCTGGCCGCCATCGCCGAGCGCACCCACCGGGCGGCCCGGGTGCTGGACGCGGGGCTGCGGGCCGCCGGGGTCGAGGTGGTCCACGACACGGTGTTCGACACGGTGCTGGCCCGGGTCCCGGGCCGGGCCGACGCGGTGACGGCCGCGGCCGGCGCGGCCGGGGTCAACCTGCGGCGGGTGGACGGCGACCACGTGGCCGCCACCTGCGACGAGACCACCACCCTGGCCCACCTGGACGCGGTGCTGGCCGCCTTCGGCGCCCCCGCCGAGGCGGCCCGCCTGGCCGACGACCTGGGCGAGGCCCCGGCCGTGCCCGACGCGCTGGTCCGCACCTCGTCCTACTGCACCCACCCGGTGTTCTCGGCCCACCGCTCCGAGACGGCCATGCTGCGCTACCTGCGCCGCCTGTCGGACCGCGACATCGCCCTGGACCGGGCCATGATCCCCCTGGGCTCGTGCACCATGAAGCTCAACGCCGCGGCCGAGATGGAGCCCATCACCTGGCCCGGCTTCGCCGGTGTGCACCCCTTCGCCCCCCGGGACCAGGTCCAGGGCTACGCCGAGCTGATCGACGACCTGGAGCGCTGGCTGGTGGCCATCACCGGCTACGCCGCGGTGTCGCTCCAGCCCAACGCCGGCAGCCAGGGTGAGCTGGCCGGCCTGCTGGCCATCCGCTCCTACCACCGGGCCCGGGGCGACGAGGGCCGCGACGTGTGCCTGATCCCGTCCTCGGCCCACGGCACCAACGCGGCCAGCGCGGTGATGGCCGGCATGCGGGTCGTGGTGGTGGCGTGCGACGACGACGGCAACGTCGACCTGGACGACCTGCGGGCCAAGGTGGCCGAGCACGCCGGGACCGTGGCCGCCCTGATGGTGACCTACCCGTCGACCCACGGTGTCTTCGAGGAGGCCATCGGCGAGATCTGCGCCGCCGTGCACGACGCCGGCGGGCAGGTGTACCTGGACGGGGCCAACCTCAACGCCATGGTCGGCCTGGCCCGGCCCGGTCGCTTCGGCGCCGATGTCAGCCACCTCAACCTGCACAAGACGTTCTGCATCCCCCACGGCGGCGGCGGCCCGGGAGTGGGCCCGGTGGCGGTCGGCGCCCACCTGGCCCCGTACCTCCCGACCCACCCGCTGGTGCCCGAGTGCGGGCCGGCGGAGACCGGCCCCGGCCCGGTGTCGGCCGCCCCCTGGGGCTCGGCCGGCATCCTGCCCATCCCGTGGGCCTACGTCCGCATGATGGGGGGCGAGGGCCTGCGGCGGGCCACCCAGGTGGCCATCCTCAACGCCAACTACATGGCCCGGCGCCTGGCCGAGCACTACCCCGTGCTCTACTCGGGCCGCAACGGGCTGGTGGCCCACGAGTGCATCCTCGACATCCGGCCCCTCACCAGGGCCACCGGCATCACCGTCGACGACATCGCCAAGCGCCTGGTCGACCACGGGTTCCACGCCCCCACCATGAGCTTCCCGGTGGCCGGGACCCTGATGGTGGAGCCGACCGAGAGCGAGGACCGGGCCGAGCTGGATCGCTTCTGCGACGCCATGATCGCCATCCGGGCCGAGGCCGACACCCACCCTGGCCTGCTCCAGGGGGCCCCGTGGACGGCCGAGGCGGTGCTGGCCGAGGCCTGGGACCACCCCTTCACCCGGGCCGAGGCCGCCTTCCCGGGGGCGGTGCGCCGGGCCGACAAGTACTGGCCGCCGGTGCGGCGCATCGACGGCGGCCACGGCGACCGCCACCTGGTCTGCTCGTGCCCCCCGGTGGAGGACCTGGCCTGACTGTGACCCGCGCCCTCAGGGCTTGGACACGAAGGGGGTCCGGACCACCCGGGCCGGCACCGGGGCGCCCCGCACGTCGATGGCCACCTCCAGGCCGGGGTCGACCGCGGGGGGCAGGAAGGCCAGGGCGATGCCGTGGCCCAGCGTCGGGGAGAAGTTGCCGCTGGTCACCTCCCCCACCGTCTCACCGTCGATCAGGACGGCCTGACCCTCCCGTGGAGGTCGACGGCCCTCGACGGTGAGGCCCCGGAGCCGGCGGGCCACGCCCCGCTCCTTCTCGGCCGCCAGGGCGGCGCGCCCGGGGAAGTCGCCCTTGTCCCACCGCACCACCCAGCCCAGGCCGGCCTGGAGGGGGGTGATGCCGGGGCCCAGCTCGTGGCCGTGGAGGGGCAGGCCGGCCTCCAGGCGGAGGGTGTCGCGGGCCCCCAGGGCGGCCGGGGTGCAGCCGGCGGCCACCAACGCCTCCCACAGGGCCGGGGCGTGCTCGGCCGGGACCGCCACCTCCACGCCGTCCTCACCGGTGTAGCCGGTGCCGGCCACCACGCAGGCGATCCCATCCCAGGTGAAGCGGGTGACGCCGAAGCGGGGCACGGCGGCGGCCTCGGGGGCCACCGCGGCCAGCCGGCTGCGGGCCTCGGGGCCCTGCACGGCCAGGACGGCGCGGGTGGCGGTGACGTCGGTGGCTCCCTCCCCCAGCGCCCCGGTGACCCGGTCGGTGTTGGAGGCGTTGGGCATGACGTCGAAGCGCTCGTCGTCGACCCACCACACGATGATGTCGTCCAGCACCGAGGCGTCGGCCGGGTCCAGCAGGTGCGTGTACTGGGCCCGCCCCGGGCCGATGCGGCCCAGGTCGTTGGTGAAGGCCCGCTGGATGGCCTGGTGCGCCCCCGGCCCCTCGACCCGGACGGTGCCCAGGTGGCTGACGTCGAACACCACCGCGCCGGTCCGGCAGGCCCGGTGCTCGGCCAGCGTGCCGTCCGGGTAGCTGACCGGCATGTCCCAGCCGCCGAAGGGCACCATGCGGGCCCCCAGCGAGCGGTGGACGGCGTCGAGCGGTGAGGTGCGGCTGGTCACGGCGGGCGACTGTACCGGCCCCCCGGGCCGGGTCGGTCCACCCTGGACGCTTGTGGTCCAGGTCAGAGGGCGGCGGCCACCGTGCCGCCCGCGGCCGGGCCCTCGCCGGCCGGGGCGGCCGACGGGCGCAGCTCGTGCACGGCGGTGTCGAGCTCGCCCTTGAGGCCGTCCAGGGTGACCAGGTTGAGGTTCAGCACCCCCTGGCCGTGGAGGCCGTTCACCACCTCGATCATCTCGGCGTCGTCGCGGACCAGCACGGCCGAGGACCCGGTGATGACCAGGCGGGCCGAGGCCACGTCCTCACCCAGGTTGGTGCGCAGGTAGGTGAAGGCCTCGCGCACCGACTCCAGCTTGATGCCGGAGTCCAGCATGGTCTTGATGAGCTTCAGCTCCAGCAGGTCGCGGTAGCTGTACTCGCGGCGGGAGCCGCTCCCCCGGGCGTCGGCCAACGACGGGCGCAGCAGGTTGGTTCGGGCCCAGTAGTCGAGCTGCCGGTAGGTGATGCCCACGATCTCGGCCGCCGCTTTGCCGCTGAAGCCGTCCATGGGCACGATCCTCCGGGGTGAGGGATCACAGGGGCGTAGTTACGCCACTGTGGGCTGCCCAACCTACGCCCGTCCCGCCCTCCGGGTCAACGCCCGTCGGGGTCGTTCCCGAAGGGTTCGGGTCAGGACGCGAAGTCCTCCGGGTTGACCGAATCGATGAACTGGCGGAACTCCTCCACCACCTCGGCCTCGGGCTCGCCGTCGTCCTCGGTCTCGTCCTCGGCCGGGAAGCCGGCCTCCTCCAGGACCTCCTCCGAGGCGTAGATCGGGGTCCCGACCCGGACGGCCAGGGCGATGGCGTCCGAGGGCCGGCTCGACACCCGGTGCACGCCGTCGGCGGCGTGGAGCTCGATCTCGGCGTAGAACGTGCGGTCCCGCAGCTCGGTCACGCTGACCGACTCGATGCTGACACCCAGGTCGTCGAGCAGGTTGCGGACGAGGTCATGGGTCATGGGCCGGGGGGTGACGACCTCCTCCAGGGCGAAGGCGATGGCCGTGGCCTCCGGCCCCCCGATGAAGATGGGCAGGACCCGGCGCTCGCCGGTGCGCTCGCGCAGCAGCGCGATGGGCGTGTTGGAGGGCAGCTCCACCCGCACGCCCACCAGGTCCATCTCGATCACCCCCGCAGGATATCGCCGGGGAGGGAGAGGGCACTCGCACCGGCCGAGGTCGCCCGGGAGTGGGCGGCTAGCGCAGGTGCTCGGACAGGGCGGCGCGCAGCAGGGCGGCGCGCAGCCCCTGGCCCAGGCCGGCCAGCTCCACCAGGGTGTCCTGGGCCTGGCGGCGGGACTCGGGGTTGCGCTGCTTCACCAGGGGCAGCACCAGCGACTCGAGCAGGGACGCCTCCCGCTCGGCGGTGGTCTTGAACAGGCGCAGGTGGCGGGCCTCGACCCCGTGGGCCAGGAAGCCACAGGACTTCTGGGCGATGACCAGGTCCTCGCCGTCGTAGAACAGGTCGGCCCCCACCGCCTGGCCGGTGATGAGGCCGTAGTCCTCCAGCGAGGCCAGCTGGGCCGCGGTGAGCCCGCTGGCGGCCAGCATCTCGTCGGTGGTGAGGCTCACGGAGCTGACGTCGGCCTCCAGCGGGTCGGAGCCGTCGCCGATGTCGGCGGACCGGCCCGAGCGGCCCCGGTCGGCCTTGGCCCGGGCTGCGTCGGCCATCCAGATGGGCAGCGCCGCGGGCTCGGTCGGGCCCTCCGGCACCGGGGCGGGCGCGGCGGCGACCGGCGGGGCGGCTGAGGGGGCGGGGGCGGCCGCCGGCGACGGGGCCGGGACCGGGGCGGCGGCCGGCGGGTCGGCGGTCGGCTCGGCGGCCGGGGCGGTCCCCGCCGCGGGCACGGAGGCGGCGGCGCCGTTGCCGGAGCGATCGGGCGCCGCCATCTCGCCCTCGATGCCGGCCTCCAGCCGCTCCTTGATGACCTTCAGGGGCAGGAACTTGTCCCGCTGCTGGGTCAGGATCCACCGCAGCCGGCGCACGTCGCCCTCGTAGAACTTGCGGTACCCGGAGGGGGTGCGCTCGGGGTCGAGCAGCCCCTGGCTCTCCAGGAAGCGGATCTTGGAGATGGTGACGTCGGGGAACTCGTCCTGCAGCAGGCTGAGGACCTCTCCGATGGAGAGGTGGGACCGGTCGGTGGAGCGGGTGGTGGCCATGGTTTACCCGTTGGCCTCGGCGCCGGCCACGAAGACCAGCTTGAACTTCCCGACCTGGACCACGTCGCCGTCGGCCAGCTCGCCCTCCTCGATGCGCTCCCGGTTCAGGTAGGTGCCGTTGAGCGAGCCCACGTCGCGGACCACCAGGCGGCCACCGCCGGCCCGGACCACCTCGGCGTGGCGGCGGGACACGGTGACGTCGTCGAGGAAGATGTCGCTGTCGGGGTGGCGACCGGCGGTCACGGTGTCCTTGTCGATGGCGAAGGTCGACCCGGCGTTGGGCCCGGCCCGGACCACCAGGACGCCGTCCCCGGGCAGCTCGTCGAGGTCGATGCTGACCTCGTCGGGGCTGCCGGCGGGCGACTCCAGCTGGAGCTGGATGGTGGGGCGGTCCTGGACGTCGGCCTCCAACGGGGCGCCGCACGACGAGCAGAAGTTGGCATCCGGGGCGTTGTGGTGGCCACAGCGCTGGCACTCGAGGTCGGCCACGGGCTACTCCTCGATCAGGCTCCGGTAGGCGGCCGGGTCGAGCAGGGCGTCGGTGGGGGCGCCGTCGTCGACCTCGATGACGCAGATCCAGCCCTCGCCGTACGGGTCCTCGTTCAGCCGCTCGGGCGTGTCGGCCAGGTCGGCGTTGGCCTCGACCACGGTGCCGGCCAGGGGGGCGTAGATCTCCGACACCGACTTGGTCGACTCCACCTCGCTGACGGTGTCGCCGGAGGCCACCGCCACGCCCACCTCGGGCACCTGGACGAACACCACGTCGCCCAGCGCGTCCTGGGCGTAGTCGGTGATGCCGATGCGGAGGCGGGTCCCGTCGGTTCGCACCCACTCGTGATCCTTGGTGTAACGCAAGTCCTCCGGGACGTTCATGCTCGCAACCTACCCCACGCCCCGGCGTGGCTCCGGCGGAGGCTCACCGGACCAGTTGCCGTAGTCGGCGACCGTACTCCTGGGCCCGCGACCGGGCGTCGGCCTCCCGCCCCGCCTCGGCCCAGATGTGGGTCAGGGGCTCGGCCGGGTCGGGTAGGGCCAGGGCCCAGCCGTCGTCGTGGAGGACCTTGACCCCGTCCACCAGGACCAGGCGCTCCGGGTCGGCGCGCTCGACCAGCGACCGCATGACCAGGCCCTTCTGCTCCCAAGGCGTGACCACCACCTCGTGGGCGATGTGGGGGCGGGGCAGGTCGTCGACCACGGCCGACAGGCGCACGTCGTTGCGGGCCAGCAGCTCCAGCAGCTTCACCAGCGTGGCGGCGGCGTCGAAGGCGGGCAGGAAGCCGGGGATGATGTAGCCCCCGTCGGTGCTGCCGGCGAAGCCCACGTCCTTGTCGTCGGCGGCGGCCATGAGGGCGGCTGACGAGGTCTTGGCCTGCCTGATGGTGGCCCCGGTGCCGGCCACCAGGTCCTGCAGGTGGCTCGTGGCCGTGACCGGGACCACGATGGTGTCGCCGTCGATGCTCCCGGCCACCAGCCGGACCAGGGCCATGAGGGCCTGCCCGTCGCTCAGCACCCGGCCCTCGTCGTCGACCAGGGTGAGGCGCTCGCCGTCGGGGTCCAGCACCGCGCCCACGTGGGCGCCGGCCGCGGTGACCAGCGAAGCCGCGTGCGCCGCGGCCCGGCCCCGATCGAAGCCGATGGACGCCTGGGTCGAGGCGTAGGGGTTGACGGCCAGCACGTCGGCGCCGAGCTGGGCCAGCACCGTGGGCATGGTGAAGGAGGTGGAGCCGAAGCCGTAGTCGGTGACGATCTTGAAGCCGGCGTCCCGCACCACCTCCAGGTCGACGGTGGCGCCGAGGGCGTTGGTGTAGTGCTCCAGCACCCGGGGTGGGAAGTCGATGTCGCCGATCTCCTCGGCCGGCACCCGGCGGTAGTCCTCCCGGGAGAGCTGCCGCTCGATCTTGCGCTGCGCCGCCTCGGAGATGTCGAGCCCGGCCCGGTCGACGAAGCGGATGGACACCGTGTCGGGGTCCTCGCCGTCGAGGCGCAACGTCACGCCCCCGGACACCACGGGCTGGCGCACCGCGAACCGGGTCACCGGCACCGACGCCACCTCCAGGTCGAGCACGTTGATCCCGGCGGCGTTGAGCCCCGACATGAGGGCCCGCTTCAGCATGCGGGCGGCCCGGCTGGAGTCGCGGGAGGTGGCCACGGTGCTGCCCTTGGGCAGGGCGCTGGCCCAGGCCATGGCCAGGCGGGTGGCCAGCTCCGGGGTCATGTCCACGTTGGCCAGGCCCGACACCGCCGAGCCACCGAACAGGCTGCGGGCCCCCCGGGTCTCCAGGATGATCGAGGAGTTGACGGTGGCCCGGGCCTCGATGGTCTTGAACGGGTACACCTTGACGCCGGCGCCGACCACGGCCTCGTCGCCGACGAAGCACTGGTCGCCCAGCACCGACCCCTCGTCCAGGCGGGCGGCCCGCCGGATCTCGCTCGAGCGCCCGACGACCGTGCCCCGCAGGCGCGAGCTCTCCCCCAGGTACACGTTCTCGTAGACGACGGAGCGCTCGACCGAGGCGTCGGCCCTGACCCGGGCGTTGCGGCCCAGCACGGCGTAGGGCCCGATGCGGGCCCCGGCGCCCACCCGGCAGCCCGGGCCGATCACCGCCGCCCCCACGATCTCGGCGGTGGGGTCGACCTCGGCCCCCTCGCCCAGCCACACGCCGTCGCGGAGGTGGAACCCGGGCACCTCGACCTTGACCGTGCCGTCCAGGACGTCGCGGTGGGCCCGGACGTAGGCCTCCAACGTGCCCACGTCCTCCCAGTAGCCCTCGGACACCGCTCCCACCATGGGCAGGCCCTGGGCCAGGAGCTCGGGGAAGACCTCCCCCGAGAAGTCGACGGGCCGGTCGGCGGCGATGTGGTCGAAGATCTCCGGCTCCAGCACGAAGATCCCGGTGTTGATGGTGTCGCTGAACACCTGGCCCCACGTGGGCTTCTCCAGGAACCGCTCGATGGAGCCGTCCTCGCGGGTGATGACGATGCCGAACTCCAGCGGGTCCTCCACCGCCACCAGGCCGATGGTGGCCATGGCCCCCTTGGCCTCGTGCTCGGCCACGATCCGGCTGAGGTCGATGTCGGTGAGCACGTCGCCGGAGATGACCAGGAAGCGCTCGTCGAGGACGTCCATGGCGTTGCGGACCGACCCCGCGGTGCCCAGGGGCTGCTCCTCGGTGGCGTAGGTGATCTCCACCCCGAACTCCGACCCATCACCGAAGTAGGTGCGGATCTGGTTGGCCAGGAAGGCCACCGTCACCACGATCTCGGTGAAGCCGTGGTCGCGGAGCAGGCCCACGATGTGCTCCATCATCGGCCGGTTGGCCAGCGGGAGCATGGGCTTGGGCGTGTGGGAGGTGAGGGGCCGGAGGCGCGATCCCTCGCCCCCGGCCATGATGACGGCCTTCACCGCCCCGAACCTATCGGGCGCCCGACCGGCCCGATGCCGGGGCCCGGGCGGCCCCGCCGGCGGCGGTTCCCTCGGCCCCGTCCGACTCGGCCGCGGCCTCGGCCGCTCGCCCGGCCCGGCCCGCCCGCAGGGCCTGGAGGCCCAGGGGCACGTAGAGGCCCAGGGCCACGTAGGAGAGCACCAGGCCGGGAGCGGTGAAGCCCCAGGCCACCACCGAGGCCGTCTCCCGCCAGCCCACCGTGCTCTCGGCGGCCAGGAACATGGGGATGGCCACCATGTTGCAGAACGTCCCGGCCTTGCCCCACCACGTCACGTCGACGCGGGTGCCCCCGAGGGCGGCCAGGCCCACGGTGGCCACCGAGACGGCCAGCTCCCGCCCCAGCACCAGCCACGCCACCCACGGCGGGATGGAGCCGTCGACCACGATGGCCAGGCCCCCCACGAAGAAGAGGAGGCGGTCGGCCACGGGGTCGAGGACCTTGCCCACCGTGGACACCTGGTTCCAGTGCCGGGCGATGTAGCCGTCGACGAAGTCGGTGGCCCCCAGGATGCCCAGGAGGGCGGCGGCCGCGGCCCGGTTGTCCCGGCCGAAGAGGAGCCAAAGGAAGACCGGCAGGCACGACAGGCGCACCACGCTGATGGCGTTGGGGAGCGTGAGGATGCGGTCCTCGCCCGGCAGGGGGTCGGCGGCCGCGGTGGGCTCGGGCTGGGCCGTGGCGCTCGACACGGCCCGGAGCCTACGGGGTGGCGGCGGGGTCCGACCGAGGCGCCCCCCGGACCCACCCCGCCGGGCAGGCCGGCGCCGGTCCTACCATCGGGCCATGGCCTCGATCTTCAGCCGCATCATCGCCGGCGAGCTGCCCGGTCGCTTCGTCTGGCGCGACGACCGCTGCGTCGCCCTGCTGACCATCGCCCCCACCGCGCCGGGCCACGTGCTGGTGGTGCCGGTCGAGGAGGTCGACCACTGGGTCGACCTGGACCCCGACCTCCTGGCCCACGTCATGGACGTGGCCCGCCAGGTCGGCCGGGTCCTCCAGGACGTGTTCTCCCCCACCAAGGTCGGCGTCCTGGTGGTGGGCGAGGAGGTCCCCCACGCCCACGTGCACCTCATCCCCTTCACCGACCTGGCCCAGCTCGACCTGTCCACCGCGGATCCCTCCCCCGACCCCGCCGCCCTGGACGACGCCGCCGAGCGCATCCGGGCCGGCCTGCGCGCCGCCGACGCCCCCGGCGTCCCCGACTGACGACTCCCGCCGCCGGCGGCCCCGGAGGAGGCCGAACCCCGGCCCGCACGGCCCGGAGCGATCACGGCCTCTGTCTCGACCGCCGGCCAGGCTGGCCCGGACCTGTGCGGGGACCCGCACCACGGGTTCTCTGGTCGATCAGGTTGATCGAACGCGTGTTCGGGCAAGGTGGATGCCGTGAAGATGTCCGACTCCCCCACCTCCAGTGCTGCGCCAGTGGACCTGTCGACGCGGCTGGGTGAGGTGGAGGTGCTGCTGGCGGGGCTGGCGGGTGATCTGGTGCCCGAGCGGGTGCCGGGGCACGCGTTGGAGCGGGTGATGGGGGTCCTGGGGCGCATCGAGCGGCGGGCCGGTGGGGCCCGGCTGG
>DASQKY010000012.1 GCA_035630295.1 Acidimicrobiales bacterium
CGACGGCTTCATCAACCGCCTCTACCTCACCACCCTGGGCCGCACCCCCTCCAACACCGACCGCGCCTTCTGGGTCAGCCAACTCACCACCTCCACCCACGGCGCCGTCGGCCGCGCCATCTACCAATCCGACGAAAGCCGCAACGCCCGCCTCACCACCCTCACCCAGCGCTACCTCCAACGCGATCTCGACCCCTTGCACGCCAGGTACTGGCGGGCGGTGCTGGCCGCCAACGACGGCAACGACATCGCCGCCGCCACCGCGCTCGCCTCACTCCCCGACTACCGCACCACCGCCCAGACCCGCTTCTAGCGACCGGAAGAGGTCCCCCGGGCAACAGGACCCAACGGCCTGACGATGGCACGCAGGTCAGGGCAGGGGAATCAGTGTGCCTGCCCCAGGGTCAGGGCAGGCATACCCAGGTGAACCGATGGCTCCGGGGGTGGGGCTCGAACCCACGACAAGCTGATTAACAGTCAGCTGCTCTGCCAGCTGAGCTACCCCGGAAGGAAACGGTCACGGTAGCAGAGCCCCTTGGGACCACCGAGACGGATCGGACGGCCCGGCGGGGTGGCCGATCAGTCGGCGTCGAGGTAGTCGCGGAGCTTCTGGCTGCGGTGCGGGTGGCGCAGCTTGGCCAGGGTCTTGGACTCGATCTGGCGGATGCGCTCGCGGGTGACGCCGAACTCCCGGCCCACCTCCTCGAGGGTGCGGGACTGGCCGTCCTCCAGCCCGAAGCGGAGCCGCACCACCTGTTGCTCGCGCTCGTTCAGCTCGCTCATGGCCTCGACCACGGCGTCGACCAGCATGGTGCGGGCCGCGGCGTCGGCCGGGGCCTCGGCCTGCATGTCCTCGATGAAGTCGGACAGGTTGGAGTCGTCGGTCTCCCCCACCGGGGAGTCGAGCGACAGCGGGTCCTGGGCGATGCGCAGGATCTCCCGCACCCGCGACGGCAGCATGTCCACCTTGACCGCCAGCTCCTCGACGGTGGGCTCCCGCTCCAGCTCCTGGAGCATCTGGCGCTGGATGCGGTGCACCTTGTTGATGGACTCGACCATGTGCACCGGGATGCGGATGGTGCGGGACTGATCGGCGATGGCCCGGGTGATGGCCTGGCGGATCCACCAGGTGGCGTAGGTGGAGAACTTGAAGCCCTTGGTCCAGTCGAACTTCTCCACGGCCCGCATGAGGCCGAGGTTGCCCTCCTGGATCAGGTCGAGGAGCTGCATGCCCCGGCCCACGTAGCGCTTGGCCACCGACACCACCAGCCGCAGGTTGGCCTGGATGAGCTGCGACTTGGCCTGCTCGCCGTCGCGGCAGATCCGCTCCAGGCGGCGGCGCTCGGCGAAGGCCAGGGAGTCGAGGCCGTCGGCGGCCGACAGGTCGGCCAGGCGCTCGGCGGCGTCGGCCCCGGCCTCGATGCGCTGGGCCAGGTCGACCTCCTGGGGACCGTTGAGCAGCGGCACCCGGCCGATCTCGCGCAGGTAGATGCGGACCGAGTCGCCCGAACCACCCGCCGACTTCTCCCCCACCGTGATGCGGGGCGGCCGGCGGTTCCCGGCCGACGGGGCGGGCCGGGGCCGGCTGTCGAGCACCCGGCGGGGGGCGCCCGGGACCGGCGGGGCGACCGGAGCCGTGGCCGGGCCCGGCACCAGGGGGGGCAGCGACGGCGCCGGCGGGGCGACGGCAAGCGGGACGCCCCCGTGCGCGTCCTCCGCCTCCGCCTCCGGAGCGGGGTGTGGCGGAACTGCGCCGTCGGCGTCGGTCATGCCCTCTCCTCTGCCCTCTCGGCCAACCAACCTAGCAACTCATCCTCCACCTCACGCTCGGGGCGGGCGTCGAGGCGCACCGCGTCGAGCCGGTTGAGGAGCCAGGCGATCACCGGGTTGAGGGCCTCGGCCTCGGCGTCGGGGTCGGCGGCGGCCCGGATCCGGCGGCGGAGGCGCTCCACCTCGCGCTGGCCCTCGAGCCGCAGGAGCTGCCGGCGCACGTCGGGCGGCTCCCCCGGGTCGTCCTCGGCGGCCAGGCGCTGGAGCAACTCGGCCGCCCCCGGGTCGGCGGAGTCGACGGCGGCGTGGAGGTCGCCGCCGGCGTCGCGCAGGGCCCGGAAGGCCAGGGCGTGGCGCTCGTCGGAGAACAGCACCTCGTGCAGGAGGGGCAGCATGTCGGCGCTGCGCTCGCCGTCGACGGCGAGGCGGAGGGCCGAGGTCTCGGGCCGGTCCCCCGAGGCCACCCGCCGGGGCGCCGCCGGGGGCCGGACCGCGGGGCGGGCGCCGGTGCGCAGCGAGGCCCGCAGGCGCTCGATGTCGACCTGGCAGTGGTCCGACACCTGCATGAGGTACTGGTCGCGCACCAGCTCGCTGGGGTGCTCGCGGATGACGGCCAGAGCCGCCTCGGCGGTGCGGGCCCGGCCCTCGGGCGTGGTGGTGCTGCCCCCGCCCAGGGCCCGGGCCACGCGGAAGCCCAGGAACGGCCGGGTGTCGGCCACCGCGGCCCGCAGCCGCTCGGGATCGCTGCCAGCCAGGTCACCGGGGTCCTGGCCGGCGGGCAGGTCGGCCACCGTGACCTCCAGCTCGTGGCGCTGCTCCCACTCGTAGAACCGCTCGGCCGCGGCCTCGCCCGCCCCGTCGGGATCGAAGGCCAGCACCACTCGGCGGGCGAAGCGCTTGAGCAGCCGGACGTGCTCCTCGGTGAGGGCGGTGCCGCAGGTGGCCACGGCCCGGGGCACGCCCACCCGGGCGAAGCCGATGACGTCGGTGTAGCCCTCGCACACGATGACCTCGTCCGCCTTCACCACCGGGTCCTTGGCCCAGTTGAGGCCGTAGAGGACCTTGCTCTTGTCGTAGAGCGGGGTCTGGGCCGTGTTGCGGTACTTGGGCCCGTCGACCCCGGGCAGGATGCGGCCCCCGAAGCCGATGGCGTTGTCCTGCGGGTCGAAGATGGGGAACAGGACCCGGCCCCGGAAGAAGTCCTGCTGGATGCCGGCCCGGTTGACGAACCCCAGGCCCGAGTCGGCCAGCACCTTGCTGTCGATGGCCAGGTGGCGGGCCAGCAGGTCCCACCCGTCGGGGGCCCAACCGATGCGGTACCGCCGGACGGTCTCGCCGTCGAAGCCGCGCTGGCGCAGGTAGGCCCGGGCCGCCCCGGCATCGGGTCCGGTGAGCAGCCGCTGGTGGTACCACTCGACGGCCCGGCCCAGGATCTCGGTCAGGGCGGTGCGCCGCTTGCGGCTCTCGCCCTGGTCGCGGTCGGTGTAGCGCAGGGTGATGCCGGCGTGGCCGGCCAGCCACTCCACCGCCCCCACGAAGTCCAGGTGCTGGAGCTCCTGGACCAGCTTGATGGTGTCGCCCTTGGCCTGGCAGCCAAAGCAGTTGCCGGTGAGGATGTTGTCCTCGAGGGCGAAGGAGTGGGTACCGGGCACGGTGGCACAGAACACCTCCTCGACCCGGTCGGTGGGCTCGACGGAGCGGACCACCCACCCCCGGCGCACCCACCGCTTCTCGGCCTTGGCGAAGCGCTCGCGATGCTCGTCGATCAGGAAGAACCGTTCGTCGAGGTCCTCGTTGATGAAGTGGATGCGGAAGAGGGACGAGTCCTCCTGGCCCAGCCCCCGGCGCACCTGTTCGGTGATGCCGTAGGTGCCGACGCCGAGGCGCGTGCACAGGAGGCGAACGAACTCCAGGTCCTCCCTCCGGGCGCTGTTGAGGCTGCACGTCCCGTCCTTGGCCACGTGCCCGTCGGCGGCGATGTAGCCGGCCAGCCACCCCGCCAGGTACGACGCGCTCTCATCCAGGGACGGCCGCTCCTTGAAGAAGAGGGGCAGGTCGAGGATCCGGGTGTAGGCCGCCCCGTTCGCCCTCGTCATCTCGTACCGGCGGTTCTCCGGGAACCAGCGCAGGAGCTGCCGGTCCTTCTCGCCGTGGAGGTCGAGAGCGACCCCGGGGCCGAACCGGGACCCGTCGCCGTAGGTGATGCCGTGGGCGATGCCGAAGGGCGACAGGCCCTTGATGAGGCGGGCCCGGTTGGGAGGGAACGTCCACGTCAACCCGTCGCCCGACCGGAGCTCCGCCGTGGTGCGCTCGTGCCGCTGCCGCCGCGACCCCCGGACGAACCAGCGGTGCTCCGGCGTGGCATGGAGCACCTTGACCTGGCGGTTCCTCGTCAGGGTCACCCGTAGGAGGGGCTGCACGCCGAAGGACCGGAACGGGGCGTCGACCCACTGGCCCTTCTCGGTGAGCACCCGGTGGGTCGCTCCGGCGAGGTCGCGGATCTCCCGCACGCCCTCCCACGTGATCACCCGGGTCTCGCCGGCCAGGCAGTACCAAAGGCCTTGCTCGGCGTTGACCGAGAAGGACGGGGTCCTCTCGCCGTGGAACGGGCACAGGCCGGTCCAGCGCCGGCCCACCCGCTTGAGCTGCATGAACTGGCTGGCCACGGCCACGATGTCGCTGCGCTCGCGGACGGTGACGATGTCCTCGTCGACGATGCCCATCAGGCGCCCCCCGGCCCACCGGGGGGCGACGACACGGCGGGGGCGACCACCCCGGGACGGTACCAGTGCCCTGCGACACCCCCGACGGGGCGGGGCCGGCTAGTCCACGGAGGTGTCGGAGGGGTCCTGGGGGTCGCCGATCCGGCTGGGCTCGACCTCGTCGGGGTCCCGCGGGTCGCGCTTGTCGGCTCGCAGCGAGGCCACGATGGTGACGGTCAGGATGCCCACGATGACCCCGAGGGACACCGCGGTCGGGAAGTGGAAGTCCTCGGTCGGGAAGTCGATGGCCTCGCCGGTGAAGGTGAGGATCATCTTCACCCCCACGAAGCCCAGGATGGCGCCCAAGCCGTAGTTGAGGTAGCGGAACTTGTCCTGCATGCCGTTGAGGCAGAAGAACAGGGCCCGCAGGCCCAGGATGGCGAAGGCGTTGGACGAGAACACGATGAAGGTCTCGTTGGCCACGCCGAAGATGGCCGGCACCGAGTCGACCGCGAACACCACGTCGGTGGTCTCGACCATGACCAGCACCGCGAACAGCGGGGTGGCCAGGCGCTTGCCGTTCTCGCGGGTGAACAGGCGCTGCCCGTCGTACTCGTTGGTCGACGGCACCACCTTGCGCACCGCCCGCAGCACCACGCTCTTCTCCGGGTCGACCTCGGTCTCGCCGTGGAAGGCGATCTTCTGGGCCGTGTAGATGAGGATGGCCCCGAACACCAGCAGGGTGACGGAGAAGGCGTTGATGAGGGCCGAGCCGGCGAAGATGAAGGCGGCTCGCAGCACCAGGGCGCCGAAGATCCCCCAGAACAGGGTGCGGAACTGGTACTTGGGCGGCACCGAGAAGTAGCCGAAGATCACCGCCCACACGAACACGTTGTCGATGGAGAGGCTCTTCTCCAGCAGGAAGCCGGAGATGTACTCCCCGGCCGCCTTGGCCCCCACGTCGACACCGTGGGCCCCGTCCGGCCCCACGCCCGACGTCTTGCCGAGGTAGTACACGACGCCGGTGAAGGCGATGCCGATGGAGATCCAGATGGCGCTCTCGATCGCCGCTTCCTTGAACGAGATCTCGTGCGGCTTGCGGTGGACGACCAGGAGGTCGAACACCAGCAGGAAGGCGATGAACAGGACCAGCGCCCCCCACTCCCACGGGTGGATGTCGAGGTTCACGAACCGATCGGTCGAGCCCTCGCTGGCGGCGAGGATGAGGGCGTTCATGGGGGCAGCGGTCTCCGGCTGATCAACGGGGGGCGTCTTCAGCCTGAGTCTCTCCACCCCCCGGCGCACATCGCACCGGGAGGCCGGCCGCCCCGGGTGGCCTGGGCCACCGTGCTGACGTCACGGCCGTGTCGGATACTCCCTCAGACCGCGGCAATCTACCTGGGCCCGGGTCACCACCGGGCATCTGCACCGATCAGAGGGCGAGCCGGGCCCTGACGTGGTCCACCAGGCCGTCGAGGGGGATCCGCTCCTGCTCCATGGTGTCCCGGTCGCGGACGGTGACCGCCCCGTCGTCGACGGACTCGAAGTCGTAGGTGACGCACAGGGGGGTGCCCAGCTCGTCCTGGCGCCGGTAGCGGCGGCCGATGGCCTGGGTCTCGTCGTAGTCGCACATCCAGTGCTCGGCCAGGCTCGCGTACACGTCCCGGGCCGGCCCGGTCAGCTCGACCTTCTTGGACAGCGGGAGGACGGCCACCTTGTAGGGGGCCAGGCGGGGGTGGAGGCGGAGCACGACGCGGGTCTCGCCCCGCACCTCCTCGGTGTCGTAGGCGGCGAGGAGGAAGGCGAAGGCGGCCCGGGTGACCCCGGCCGCGGGCTCGATCACGTGCGGCGTGTAGCGCTCGCCGGTGGCCTGGTCGAAGTAGTCGAGCTTCTCCCCCGAGGCGGCGGCGTGGGCCGAGAGGTCGAAGTCACCCCGGTTGGCGATGCCCTCCAGCTCGTCCCACCCCCACGGGAACAGGAACTCCACGTCGCTGGTGCCCGACGAGTAGTGGCTCAGCTCGTCGGCGTCGTGGGGCCGGAGGCGCAGCTTGTCCTCGGGCATCCCCAGGTCGAGGTACCACTGGAACCGCTCCCGGCACCAGAACTCGTACCAGTCGGCGGCCTCGGCCGGCGGGACGAAGAACTCCATCTCCATCTGCTCGAACTCGCGGGTACGGAACACGAAGTTGCCCGGCGTGATCTCGTTGCGGAACGACTTGCCCATCTGGGCGATGCCGAACGGCGGCTTCTTGCGGGCCGTGGTCATCACCTGGGTGAAGTCCACGAACATGCCCTGGGCCGTCTCGGGCCGGAGGTAGGCGGTGGCCCCGGCGTCGGCCACCGGGCCGGCCTGGGTGGAGAACATGAGGTTGAACTGGCGGGCTTCGGTGAAGGAGCCCCGCTCCCCGCAGCTCGGGCACTGGTCGGGGTCGTCCAGCTTGTCCAGGCGGAACCGCTCCTTGCAGTTGGTGCAGTCGACCAGCGGGTCGGTGAAGTTCTGGAGGTGGCCCGAGGCCTCCCAGATGGCCGGGGGGGACAGGATGGCTGCGTCCAGGCCCACCACGTCGTGGCGCAGCTGCACCATGGAGCGCCACCAGGCGTCCTTCACGTTGCGCAGCAGGAGCACGCCCACGGGCCCGTAGTCGTAGGTGGAGCGGAAGCCGCCGTAGATCTCCGCCGACGGGAAGGCGAAGCCCCGCCGCTTGCTCAGGTTGACGATGGTGTCGAACAGGGCCGGGTCGGCGTCGGGGGTGCGGTCGGTGGCCATGGCCGGCGAGCGTACCGGGGTGGCCCCCGCCCCTCGGCCCCCGTTGGCGGCCCGGGCGGGTGGTCTACGGTCGCGCCCCGTGGCCGACCTGTTCAGCATCGAGGGGAAGACCGCCCTTGTCACCGGGGGCACCCGGGGCATCGGCCTGATGATCGCCCGGGGGTTCGTGGAGGCCGGCGCCTCGGTGTGGATCTCCAGCCGCAAGGCCGAGGTGTGCGAGGAGGTGGCGGCCGAGCTGTCGCAGGTCGGGTCGTGCCGGGCCGTCCCCGCCGACCTGTCTCGGGAGGACGAGTGCCGGCGGCTGGTCGAGGCGGTGGGGGCCGAGGTCGACGCGCTCCACGTCCTGGTCAACAACGCCGGGGCCACCTGGGGAGCGCCGCTGGCCGACTTCGACGACGCGGCGTGGGACCGCACCCTCGACCTCAACGTCAAGGGCGTGTTCCACACCACCAAGTTCGCCCTCCCCCTCCTGGAGGCGGCGGCCACCGACGACGACCCGGCCCGGGTGATCAACATCGGCTCCATCGACGGCATCCAGGTGCCCATCCTGGAGACGTACTCCTACTCGGCCAGCAAGGCGGCCGTGCACCAGCTGACCCGGCACCTGGCCCGCCGGCTGGCCCCCCGGATCACGGTGAACGCCATCGCCCCGGGCCCGTTCGAGTCCAAGATGATGGCCGCCACCCTGGCCGCCGCCGGCGACCAGATCGCGGCCTCGGCCCCGCTGCAGCGGATCGGCCGGCCCGACGACATGGCCGGCGCGGCCATCTTCCTGGCCTCCCGGGCCGCCTCGTACGTGACCGGGGCGGTGCTGCCCGTCGACGGCGGCATCGCCACCTGCAAGTAGGACCCCATGAGCGACGACGACACCTCCGCCTGGCGCCCCGACGACGAGCCCCCGGCCGGCCCCCCACCCACCCCCGAGGACGCCACCCGGGCCTGGGCCACCGGCGAGCCGGCTCCGGACCAGCCCGCGGACGCCACCCAGGCCTGGCGCCCCGAGGGAGGCGCCCCCGCCACCCCGCCCCTGGGCACGCCCCCGGCCGGGCCGGCCGACGACGCCACCCAGGTCCTGCCGGTCGCCGGAGCCGGAGCGGCGGCGGGCGCCGCCGCGGGCGCGGCCTACGGGTCGGGGGCGCCGGCCACCGGTGGCTACGTCCCGCCCGAGGAGCCGCGCCGCGGCCGCGGCGCGCTGATCGCCGTCATCGTCGTGGTCGTGCTGGCCCTCCTGGCCGTGATCGCGGTGGTGGCCCTGGCCGGCGGCGACGACGACGGGCCCGAGCCGGTGACCACCCTGGGCACCCTCCCGGAGACCACCACCACCACGGCGTCGACCACCGCGCCGTCCTCGTCGAGCTCGACGTCCAGCAGCTCCTCCTCGACGACCAGCACGTCGAGCAGCACCACGTCGACCTCCACCACCACGTCGACGTCGACGACCACCTCGACCACCACCACGTCGACGACCACCACGACCACCAGCCCGCCCCCCACCGACCCCGAGCGGCCCCGCCCGCCCGGCGTGTAGGGCCGACCGGTGACCGACACCGCCGTGCGCCCCTACGACCTGCTGGACCCCGCCTTCTACGGCGACCTCGACGGCATGCACGCCGCCTTCCGGTGGATGCGGGCCAACCAGCCCGTCTACCGGGACGAGGCCAACGGCCTGTGGGGAGTGACCCGTCACGCCGATGTCCTCGACGTGGAGCGGCGGGCCGACGTGTTCTGCTCGGGCCGGGGCTACCGCTCCCACCACGAGCCCGACGAGGACAACATGATCGCCCAGGACGACCCCGGGCACCTGGAGCAGCGCCGCCTGGTCAACCGCCGCTTCACCCCCCGGGGCGTCTCGGTCCAGGAGCCCTACCTGCGGGCCCTGGTCGACGAGCTGCTGGAGGGGGCGCTGGCCGGCGGCTCCATGGAGGTGGTGGGCGAGCTGGCCGCTCCCCTGCCGGCCCGGCTCACCGCCCACCTGCTGGGCTTCGACGAGAGCCACTGGCCGGCCATCAAGACCTGGTCGGAGCGGCTCATGCGCTACGACCAGATCGACACCGACCAGGCCGCGGCCGACGACTTCCTGCTGGCCATCCTGGAGTTCGCCCCGGTGCTGAACGAGGCCCTGGAGGCCCGGCGCCACCAACCGGCCGACGACCTGGTGACCGACTGGGCCCAGGCCACCGTGGGCGGCTGCCCCATGAGCCAGGGCATGCTCATCAACGAGACCGGCCTGGTCATCTCGGGCGGGGCGGAGACGACCCGCACCGCCATCAGCCGGGGCCTGGCCGCCTTCTGCGACCACCCCGACCAGTGGGAGGCCATGGCCGCGGATCCCGCCCTGGTGCCGGGGGCGGTGGAGGAGGTCATCCGCTGGGTCACGCCGCTCAACAACTTCTTCCGGACCGCCACCCGCGACGACCACATCGGCGACCAGCCGGTGGCCGAGGGCGACCGGGTGGCCCTCCTCTACCCGGCGGCCAACCGGGACGAGGCCGCCTTCACCGACCCCGACACCTTCGACATCACCCGCGACCCCAACCCGCACGTGGCCTTCGGCCGGGGCACCCACTTCTGCCTGGGCGCCAACCTGGCCCGGCTGGAGCTGACCCTCCTGTTCGAGGAGCTGAGCCGGCGCATCACCGATCTGCGGGTGGCCACGCCGCCGCTGATCGAGCCCAACATCTTCGTGGGTGCGGTGCAGCGCTTCGAGCTGGCCTTCACCCTCCGCTGAGGCCCGTGGCCCTCAGTGCCCCCGGGCGATCCAGCGGTCCAGGTCGGGGGCCTCCTCGCCGATGGTGGTCTCATCGCCGTGGCCGGTGTGGACCACGGTCTCGTCCTCCAGCGGCAGCAGCCGGTCCCGGATCGAGTCGATGATGGTGGCGAAGCTGGAGAAGGAGCGGCCGGTGGCCCCCGGCCCGCCCTTGAACAGGGTGTCGCCCGAGAACAGGACCCGGCCGGCGTGGTCGTGCAGGGAGCAGCCGCCGGGGCTGTGGCCCGGGGTGTGGATCACCTTCAGCTTGCGGCCCGCGACCGCGATGACCTGGCCATCGTGCAGGGAGGCGTCCACCGGCCGCCGGGGGTGCACCTGCTCCCACAGCATGGTGTCGGAGGGGTGCAGCCAGACCGGGGCCCCCACCGCGTCGGCCAGGGCCGGGGCCGCGTTGACGTGGTCGTTGTGGCCGTGGGTGCAGACCACCGCCACCACGGCCCGGCCGGCCACGCCCTCCACGATGGGCTCATGGTCGTGGGCGGCGTCGATGACCACGCACTCGGCGTCGTCGCCCACGATCCAGACGTTGTTGTCGACGTCGAAGTCCTGGCCGTCGAGGGAGAAGGTCCCCGAGGTGACGACCTTGTCGATCCGGGGTCCGGTGGGGGCCGCCATCAACCCTCCCCTCCCAGCACCACCACGGAGCGGAGGACCTCGCCCCGCTCCATCTTCCCGAACGCCTCCTCGACCTGGTCGAGGGCGATGGTCTCGCTGACGAAGGCGTCGAGGTCGAGCCGGCCCTGCAGGTAGAGGTCGACGTAGCGGGGGAAGTCGCGGCTGGGCAGGCAGTCGCCGTACCACGAGGGCTTGAGGGCCCCGCCCCGCCCGAAGAAGTCGATCATGGGGATGTCGATGCGCATCTCGGGTTCGGGCACGCCCACCTGGACCAGGGTGCCGGCCAGGTCGCGGGCGTGGAAGGCCTGCTCGAACACCCCGGGGTGGCCCACCGCCTCCACCACCACGTCGGCCCCCACCCCCCCGGTGAGGTCGCGGACCGCCTCGACCGGGTCGGTGGCCGAGGCGTCGACGGTGTGGGTGGCGCCGAAGCCCTCGGCCAGCTCCAGCTTCCGGGGGTCGAGGTCGACGGCGATGACGGTGGTGGCCCCGGCCAGGCGGGCCCCGGCGATGGCGGCGTCGCCCACCCCCCCGCACCCGAACACGGCCACCGAGTCGCCCGGCCCGACCCCGCCGGTGTTGATGGCCGCCCCCAGCCCGGCCATGACCCCGCAGCCCAGCAGGCCGACGGCCTCGGGGCGGGCCCGGGGGTCGACCTTGGTGGCCTGCCCGGCAGCCACCAGGGTCTTCTCGGCGAAGGCGCCGATGCCCAGGGCGGGGGTCAGGGCCACCCCGTCGAGGGTCATCTTCTGGGTGGCGTTGTGGGTGGCGAAGCAGTACTGGGGCCGGCCCCGGCGGCAGGCCCGGCACGTGCCGCACACCGCCCGCCAGTTGAGGACGACGGTGTCGCCGGGGACCAGGTCGGTGACGTCGTCGCCCACCGCCTCCACCACGCCGGCCGCCTCGTGGCCCAGCAGGAAGGGGAAGTCGTCGTTGATGGCGCCCTCCCGGTAGTGCAGGTCGGTGTGGCACACCCCGCAGGACCGCACCCGGACCAGGGCCTCGCCGGGGCCGGGGTCGGGCACGGAGATGGTGGCCACCTGCACCGGCTCGCCCTTGGCCGCCGCCACCACCGCTCGCACGTCGTGCGCCATCACTGGTCCTTCGTCCGGGGGCGTGTCGGGCGACACCGTACCGAGGGGCGGTGGGCCCCGCTGCGTGTAAGGAGTGCTTGACACCGCCGCGGAGGAGGGGCGATCATCTGGGCGATGCTCGTGTGCCACTGCCGGGCGGTGAACCACCGCCAGATCGAGGCCGCTGCCCTCTGCGGCGCCTCCTGCGTGCGCGACATCGTCTCGGCCTGCGGCGCCGGGGGCGTGTGCGGGGGCTGCCGTCCGGCCATCGAGGAGATCCTGAGCGAGATCCCGACCCCCCTGCCCCAGCGCAGCCGGGTTGCCGTCGCCTGACAAGGGGCCTGCACAGCGCACCGCCGGGTGCCCCGCGCCCCGCGACGAGAGGCACCCCACACACGCGTTCGGTCGGCCATGATGGGCGGAGCCACCCGCCCCGGCCCTGGCCGGAGCCACCGAGAGGACCGTCATGCAGGGTGATCCCGCCATCATCGAGATCCTGAACGAGGTGCTCACCGCCGAGCTCACCGCGGTCAACCAGTACTGGGTCCACCACCGCATGCTCGACAACTGGGGCCTGCGCCGGCTGGCCGATCACGCCCGCCACGAGTCGATCGACGAGATGAAGGACGCCGACCGGGTCATCGAGCGCATCCTCTTCCTCGAGGGCGTGCCCAACATGCAGCGGCTCAACCCGGTGCGGGTGGGCGAGACGGTGCCCGAGCAGCTGGCCGCCGACATGGCCGTCGAGCAGGCCGCCGTCGAGCGGTACAACCGGGGCATCGCCCTGTGCGTCGAGAAGGGCGACAACGGCACCCGGGCCCTGTTCGAGAAGCACCTGGTGGGCGAGGAGGAGCACCTGGACTGGATCGAGGCCCAGCTCGGGCTCATCCAGGCCGTCGGCCTCGAGCGCTACCTGGCCCAGCAGCTCCACGACGGCGACTGAGGCGGCGATCCCCGGGGGGTGTGGCCCCCCCTTTCCCGGGGGGGTCGGCCAGTCGGCCTGACCAGGGGGGATAGCCTCCGCCCGTGGCCGAGACCGGCGCTGAGGCGCGCGTCCTGCTCGACCGCTACGAACTGCGCCAGCAGGTCGGGCGGGGCGGCATGGGAGAGGTCTGGATCGGTCGCGACCGGCGCCTGCAGCGCGACGTGGCCGTCAAGGTCCTACTGGCCCAGCTCTCCGACGAGCCCTCGTTCCGGGAGCGGTTCGCGGTCGAGGCCCGGGCCGCGGCGGCCCTGGAGCACCCCAACGTCGTCAACGTCTACGACATCGACGAGGACGAGGGCCTGCTCTTCATCGTGATGGAGCGGCTCCCCGGCCCCTCCCTCGACCGGCGACTGGCCGAGGGCCCCATGGCCGAGGACGAGGTGCGCCGGGTGGCGGCCGACATGCTGGCCGGCCTGGCCGCGGCGCACGCCCACCACCTGATCCACCGCGACATCAAGCCCGGCAACCTGATCCGCTCGGCCGGCGGTCGCTGGAAGGTCGGCGACTTCGGGGTGGCCAAGGACCTTGCCTCCACCGCCCACCTCACCCTGGCCGGCGTGGCCGTCGGTACCCCCGCCTACCTCGCCCCCGAGCAGCTCGACGGCCGGCCCGCCACCCCGGCCACCGACCTGTGGGCCGCGGCCGTCGTCCTGCGCGAGGCGCTCACCGGCCGGCGCCCCTTCGACGGCAACGACCCCATCGAGGTGGCCCACGCCGTGCAGCACACCCGCCTGGCCCCCATGGCCATGGAGCGCCCGGACATCGACCCGGCGCTGGCCGGGGCCCTCGACCGGGCCCTCAGCTACGACCCGGCCCACCGCTTCACCACCGCCACCGACATGCTGGCCGCCATCGAGGGGCGGTTGCCCGTCGCCGCCCCCCTGCCGCTCCCGGCCGGGCCCCCGGGCCCGGGGCCCGACGGGCCGGCCATGCCCATGCCGACCGAGGACCCTGCGGCCCGGGCCAGCCGCCGGGCCTGGCTGATCGTGGCCGTGGTGGCGGTGGTGGCCCTCACCGTCCTGGCCGTGCTGCTGGGCACCGCCGCCTTCATGGAGGAGGAGCGGGACCAGGTCCCCGACCAGGTCCCGGCCGGCTCCGTGGGCCCGACCAGCCCCACCACCGCGGGGACCACGGCCTCGACCAACGCCGCCGCCACCACCACCGAGGCCGGCCAGCCGGACCGGCCGGCCGGTGAGCCGCCGGCCACCACCACGGCCGAGAGCGACGACACCAAGCCCGAGACCGAACCCGAGGGAACGGCCGGCGACCCGCCCGCCGAGGAGCCGGGGATCGGCGCCTCGGCCCGGGGCTCGGGCTAGCGCGGGTCGAGGGCGGCCGACAGGTCGAGGGCCTCGACCAGGCCGTCGTCGTCGACCGGCCCCACCTGGTGGCGGGCCGCGGCCCGGGTCTCGGGCTCGGCGTTGCCCATGGCCACACCGTGGCCCACCTCGGCCAGGGCGGCGGCGTCGTTGTTGCCGTCGCCCACCATCATCACCGCCCCGGGCTCCACGCCGGCCAGGGCGGCCAGGGCCAGGACCCCCGAGGCCTTGTCGGTCCCCTCCGTGGTGACGGACACGAAGGCCGCCCCGGGCATGGCCGGGGAGGTGGCCGAGTGGCCCACCGTCCCGTCCGGGGCCGCGGCCCGGGCCCGGGCCGCCTCGGGGATGGGCACCACCAGCTGGGCCCGGACCACGACGTCGTCCAGCTCCTGCCACCGGCGCCGCCGATGGGGGATGCCCAGGAGGTCGGCGTGGGCCACGGCCAGGGGGGCGTCGCTGTCCACCGCCAGCTCCCGGTCGCTGTAGAGCTCCAGCACCCACCCCCGGTCGGCCGCGGTGGCCACCAGCGCCTCCACCGCGGCCACCGGCAGGGGCTGGTGGCGGATCTCGCCGGTGCCGGTGTGGACCAGGCTGGTGCCCGACTGGAACAGGTGCCACCCGCCGGGGTCCAGGCGGCGGGCCCAGTCCCAGGTGGCCCCGAAGGCGGGCCGGGCGGTGGCCAGGGCCAGGTGCTGGCCCCGGGCCACGGCGGCGGCGGCCGCGGCCCACACCGCCTCGGTGGGGGCCCCGGTGGAGCCCACCAGGGTGCCGTCGACGTCGATGAACACCAGGGGGAGCACCGGCCGATGCTGGCCGGGCCGCCCCCACCCGGGCGAACCGGGCACCGGCGACCCCGACCGGTGGCCGGTCAGCGGGCCGCCGCCACCTCCCGGCCGCCGGGGCGGGCGGCCAACTCCCGGTCGACCCAGGTGTCCAGGGCCTCCCAGCGCTCCCACAGCCACTCGACCCGGGCGGCCCGACCCCGGGGCACCTCGGACCGGTCGACCCGCCACAGGCGGGCTCGCACCGGGTGGCGCAGGGGCAGGGAGCGAGCCAGGCGGGCCAGGGACGAGAGGTGTTCGAGGCCGACGTGCCCGAGGATGGCCACGTCGGCCCGAGGGGCGGCGTCCAGCAGGGCCAGGGTGCCGGCCGGCCGGGGCGGCAGCAGGTGGCGGAGGCCCTCGGCCCGGGCCCGCAGCCGGGGCTGGCGCTCGGCCAGGCGGGCCAGGGCCCGCTCCCGAGCGGCCGGCGAGGGGTAGGTCCCCTCCGGGAAGATCACGGCCACGTCCTCCGCGTCCATGCCGGCCGCCACCCCGGCCAGCGCCTCGGCCGCCTCGGAGGCCGACGACGGGGCCCGGTCGACGAAGGCGTTGGGGAGCCGGTGGCCGACCACGTCCAGGCAGGGCACCCACTCCAGGTCCCGCTTGACCACCATGCGGAGGCGGCGGCCGGCCCGCACCGCGAACAGCTCGGCGGGCAGGAAGGCGTCGGGCAGGCTGGCGTGGCGGCCCAGCACCACCAGCGGTCCCTCCCCCAGGTCGTCGAGGCCCTCGGCCTCGATGCGCAGGTCCAGCAGGGCCCGCCCGGCGGTGGCGATGGACGCCACCCAGGCCCGCTGCAGGTCGTGGTGCCACCCCTGGGACCGGGCCGAGCCGGTGCCCTCCGGTCCCGAGGCGGCCCACAACACGCCGCTGGCGGCCAGGCCCCCCGCTTCGGCCCCGGCGTAGGCCAGGGCCATGGCGTAGGCCCGGGTGCGCCACATGCGCCCGTCCCCGTCGGCCAGGTCGCGGGCCACGGCGACCGGCACCGCCCCCGGCGCCGCCGCCCCCAGGGCCCACGGCGCGGCCAGGGCGGCCGGCACCGTCACCGCCCGCCGGGCCCAACGGGGGAGGGTGGGGGCGGGCACGGGCCGACGCTACCGGCACCGGCCGCCACCGCCCCGGGACGGACGGCGGGGCGGGCTCAGGCCAGAGCGGCGGGGTCGACCTCGGCCAGGCGCGCCTCGGACAGGAGGGTGTTGCGGGCCGCGGCGGGGAGGTCGGCCAGGGCCCGGCCCAGGGCCGAGGAGCGGTCGAGGGCCGACATGCCGGCCACCACCCCAAGGTCGGTCGCCACCTGCACCCCCGTGCGGGCGGCGTGGATGGCGGCCAGCCCCAGGCCGAGCAGGGCATCGGCCCCGGGCTCCCGGCCGTCGGCCACCGCGGCCCAGACCTCCTCGGTGGCCCGCTCCAGGCCCGCCTCGGCCGCGGCCACCGCGGCCGCCGCCCCGGCCAAGGACTGGCGGGCCGGGGGCTGCTGGGCCAGGGGCCGGTCCCCGTGGGTGGGGACCTTGGCCCCGGCCAGGGCCGCGGCCTCCCGGACGGCCCGCCGGGCCACCCCCACCGGCACCGCGCCCATGGTGGCCTGGGCGAAGGCCACGAACGGGACGTGGAACACGGCCTCGGGCCGCCGGGGGGCCGACCCGACCCGGAAGGCCCGGTGGGCGGGCACGACGGCGCCGTCGACCGAGGCGTCCAGGCTGGCCGTGGCCCGCAGGCCGCGCACGTCCCAGGTGCCGGGGTGCACGGTCACCTCGGCGGCGGGGACGGCCACGGTGACGACCTCCCCGTCGGGGTCGGCGGCGTTGAACGTGAACCACTCGGCCCACGGCGCCCCGCTGCACCAGCGCCACCGGCCCGAGACCCGCCAGTCCCCGCCCCCGGCCGGCTGGGCCCGCCCGGGTTGGCCGGAGCCGGCCACCGCCCCGCCGTCCCCGAACACCTCGGCCGCCCCCTCGGGGTCCATGTGGCCGGCGAACCAGGCCGGGCCGGAGCCGATCATGGCCGCCCACCCGGCCGCCCCGTCGGCCTCGGCCACCCGGGCGATGGCGGCGCAGGCCACCGGCAGGGGCAGGCCGTGGCCCCCCAGGTCGGGGGGCTGGTGGAGGGCGAACAGCCCGGCCCGGCGCAAGGCGGCGACGACGGCCGGGGTCAGCGCCCCGGCCTCCTCCCCGGCGGCGGCGGCGGCCACCACCACCTCCTGCACCTCGGCCAGGTCGAGGACGGCCGGGGCGGGGTCGGGCGACGGCACCCGGCCGACCGTACCGGGACGGCCGCCGGGCCCGAGCCGTCGCCCCCCGAGCCGTCTTGACCCGTTGGTCAAGATCGGGCACGCTCGCGTCCCGTCCGTCCGCGCGCCACCCCGGGGTTTCCCATGACCGACACCGCCGACCGCACGTCCGCCTCCGAGGCCTACCTCGACGAGCTGCAGGCGTTCCTGGATGCCGAGTGGAACCCGGACCTCACCGTGGCCGAGTGGTGGGAGAAGCTGGGCACCGAGGGCTGGTCGGCCCCGGCCTGGCCCGAGGCCAACTACGGCCGGGGCCTCTCCCCCTCCGATGCCGGCCGGGTGGCCCGGGCCATCGCCGACCACGGCGCCCTGGGCGCCCCCGGCGGCCTGGGCCTGCTCCTGGCCGGGCCCACCATCGTCACCCACGGCAGCGACGAGCAGAAGAAGGTGTGGCTGCGCGACATCGTCACCGGGCAGAAGGGGTGGTGCCAGCTCTTCAGCGAGCCCGGCGCCGGCTCCGACCTGGCCGGCCTCAACTCCAAGGCCGTCCGCGACGGCGAGGAGTGGGTGGTCAACGGCCAGAAGGTGTGGACCTCGGCCGGCCACGTGGCCGACATGGGCATGCTCATCGCCCGCACCGACCCCGACGCCCCCAAGCACCGGGGCATCACCTACTTCGGCATCGACATGCACCAGCCCGGCATGGAGGTGGTGCCGCTCAAGGAGATGACGGGCCGGGCCCTGTTCAACGAGGTGTTCCTGACCGACGCCCGGGTGCCGGCCGACAACGTGATCGGCGATTACGGCCAGGGCTGGGCCGTGGCCAACACCACCCTGGCCTTCGAGCGGGCCGGCCTGGGCGCCGGCAGCGGCCACGCCGCCGCCTCGCTCGCCACCCCCGGCACGGTCAGCGGCGACCTGGACCGGCGGGCCGGCGACTTCGTGAGCGGCACCCGTCGCCGGGGCGGGGGCGGGGGCCCGGGCGCCCTGGCCGGCGCCTACGGCCTGATCCTGGAGACGGCCCGGACCACCGGGCAGCTCGACGACCCGCTGGTCCGCCAGGACCTGATGCGGCTCCACACCCTGAACGAGATCGCCCGGGTCGGGGGCCAGCGCCTCAAGGCCGAGAAGGCCGCCGGCCGGGACATCCCCGGCTACGGCAACATGGCCAAGCTGTCCATGAGCGAGATCCTGCGCCTGGCCCGCGACCTGGGGCTGCGGGTCCTGGGCCCGGCCGGCACCATCCACACCTACGACGGCGAGGGGCGCGACGCCATGAAGGCGGCGGAGCTGCCGGCGGCCACGCCCATGATCACCGAGATGGCGCTCTTCGCCCAGGGCCCGCCCATCTACGGCGGCACCGACCAGATCCAGCGCAACATCATCGGCGAGCGGGTCCTCGGCCTCCCCAAGGAGCCGGGCCCGGCCAAGGACACCCCCTACTCCGAGCTCCCCAAGAACGGCTGAGGGCCGGCCGCTACCACCGGGCCCCGAGGGGCAGGAGGCGCTCCCGGTCGAAGGTGGCCCAGGCGGCCAGCACCGGGTCCCGGCCGGCCCGGTCCCGCCAGGCCGCGTCCACCACCTCCCACCGCCCCGGGTGGACGCCCCGGTGGGCGGTGAACGCCTCCCGGTGGGTGGGGTGGACCTCGTCGCGCTCCAACAGGGCCGAGGTGGTGACCCACGCCCGGTAGCCCACCCCCTCGACGGGCGGGTGGCTGGTGTCGTCGGGTCGGTCCCCGGCCGGCGGGGGCGCCGCGGTGTCGCCCAGGTGGCGGATCTCGTGGATCATCTCCCGCACCGCGCCCAGGGCCCCCCGCCCGAACCGCCCCACCGTGGCCGGGGCGCCGAGCACCTGGCGCACCGTGGCCAGCGGGGCCTCGTCCCGCTTCCACAGGCCGACGGCCAGGTCGCGCCACGGCCCCCACTCCTGCACCAGGGTCGGGTGGATCACGTCGGTGGCCTTGCCGGTGGCCGGGTCGACCCAGACCGGCAGGTCGAACACGTTGGGCAGGTGGGGCGGGGGCTCCAGCTCCATGCGCCCGTGCCAGCGCACGATCTGGGCGCACCAGGCCGGGATGCGCACGCTGATCCCGTGGACGGGGCCCAGGCCGGCCTCGGACCAGTCGGGGGTGTGGGGGATGAGGGCCGAGCGGCCCAGGGCCGCGGCCCGCTGGCCGGGCGGAAGGAGGGCCACGGCCACGGCCATGCCGAAGGGCTCGTCGGGGTCGAGGCCCAGGAAGGCCCCGGAGCCCCGGCGCTGGACGCGCATCTGGGTCTCGCCCAGGCACGCCGCCCACCAGGGCGTCGGGCCCCCGGCCGCACCGCCCGGCACCGCTGAGGTCACCCCCGCAGGTTACGCCCCCCGCCCCCCGCCGCGCCCTAGTCAGGGTTAGCTAACCCGGGATAGGGTACGGGGGTGGTCGTGAACATGCACGAGGCCAAGACCCATCTGTCCCGCCTGGTCGAGAGGGTGGAGGCCGGCGAGGAGATCACCATCGCCCGCGCCGGCCGGCCCGTGGCCCGCCTGGTCCCCCTCGACCCGCCCGGTGAGCCCCGCCGGCTGGGCGTGTGGAAGGGCAAGGTCCGGGTGGCCGACGACTTCGACCAGACGCCCCAGGACATCATCGACAGCTTCTACGGCGACTGACCCCCGTGAGCTACCTGCTCGACACCCACACCCTCCTGTGGGCCCTCGAGGAGCACCCTCGGCTGGGGGCCGTGGCCCACCGGACCATCGTCGACCCCCGCGAAGCCGTCCTGGTGAGCACCGCGTCGGTGTGGGAGATCTCGATCAAGGCGGCGTCCGGCAAGCTCGACGCCCCGGACGACCTGGCCGTCGCCCTCGCCGCCACCGACCTCGGCGTGCTGCCCATCACCCTCGATCACGCCCTGGCCGCCGGCCGCCTCCCCCTCCACCACCGGGACCCGTTCGACCGGATGCTGGTGGCCCAGGCCCGGGTCGAGGGCCACGTCCTGGTCACCGCGGATCGGGCCCTGGCCGCCTACGACGTCGAGGTCCTGCCCGCCGACCGTTGAGCCCGGCGGGCTACTCGTAGCGCAGGCCCATCTCCCGCAGGACCGGGAGCAGGTGGGCCGGGGCGTCGGGCGGGCGGTCGCCGGGCTGGTAGGTCACCGAGGTCAGGGCGCCGGTGTAGGGGTAGGGGCCGTGCGCCTGGTACAGGCGCCACACCACCGGCGAGCGGCGGTCGATGCCCACGTCGATGCCCTCGAACGGGGCCATGGCGTACAGGCAGGGCCACGGCTCGGCCCCCTCCCCCACCACCGCGCCGTCCACGGCCAGCGAGGCGTGCCACACCGCGCCGCCGGGGGCGTCCAGGCGCAGCACCACCTCCCGCGGGCCGGGAGCGGGCCGGGGGGCGTCGATGCCCCGCAGGGTGCCGCACCCGTCGTTGTGGGCCACGTGCAGGCCCTCGGGGTCGAGCCACACCGCGTAGCCGCCGCCCTGGTCGCCGTGGGCCACCAGGATGCCCTCGTCGCCGGGGCCGACGGTGACCCGGATGGTGACGGCCACGCTGCGCAGGAACAGGAGCTGGAGCGAGCGCCACCGCTCCAGGGTGGGCGTGCCCGGCAGCAGGGTCACCGGCTGCTCGTAGGCGGCCTGCCGCGGCGGGCGGAGGAGGTACTTGAGGGCGGTGCCCTCGTCGAGGGGGTAGACCCGGTTCTCCCACGCCGCCTCCTCCCACCGGGCCCGCAGGTCGGCCAGCACCTCGGGCCGCTCCCCGGCCCGGTCGGCCACCTGGGTGGGGTCGGCGGCCACGTCGTAGAGCTCCCACTCGCCGTCGTCGAACGGGGTGAGGGGCTGGTGCAGGGTCACCGCCTCCCAGCCGCCGCGGCGGTACCCCCGGTGGCCGATCATCTCCGTGTACTGCTCGGGGTGGGTGGAGGGGTGGCCGGCGTCGGCCAGGACGGGCACGAAGCTGGTGCCGTGCACGGGCCGGGCCCCACCGCGGCCGGCGGCCGAGGGGTGAGCCACGCCGCACAGCTCCAGCAGGGTGGGCAGCACGTCGGTGACGTACTGGTACTGGTGGCGCAGCTCCCCGGCCCGGCCCGGCACCGGGCCGTGCACGATGAGCGGCACCTGGTGGCCACCGGCGTGGGCGTTGATCTTGTACAGGCGGAAGGGGGTGTTGCCGGCCATGGCCCAGCCCCGCGGGTAGTGCGGCGTGGTGGTGGGTCCGCCCATGTCGTCGATGCGGGCCAGGTCGGTGGCCAGGTCGGTCTCGGCCATCAGGTGCACGTAGTACGAGGCGGTGCCGTCGACCTCGCCCTCCCGGGAGGCGCCGTTGTCCGAGGTGAACACGACGATGGTGTTGTCCCGCTCGCCCATGGCCTCCAGGGCGCTCATCAGCCGGCCGGTGCTCTGGTCGACGTTGTCGACCATGGCCGCGTAGATCTCCATGTACCGGGCGGCCAGGCGGCGCTGGGGGTCGGAGAGCTCGTCCCAGGGGGCCACGTCGTGGCCCGCTTCGGCGTTGCGGGGCGGCAGCACCGTCCCCGGGGCCAGGATGCCCAGCTCCACCAGCCGGGCGAAGCGCTCCTGGCGCAGCACGTCCCAGCCCCGGTCGTAGCGACCCCGGTAGCGGGCGATGTCGTCGGGCTTGGCGTGGAGGGGGGCGTGCACCGCGCCGTGGGCCACGTAGAGGAAGAAGGGCTTGGTCGGGTCCGACGCCTTGGCCGCCGTGAGCATGGCGACGGCCCGGTCGGTGATGTCGTCGGTGAAGTAGTAGCCGTCGGGGTACCGGTCGACCTCGACGGCGTGGTTGTCCTCGACCAGGCGGTGGGGGTGGTGCAGGTTGGTGAACCCGTCCAGGAAGCCGTAGTAGCGGTCGAAGCCCCGCTGGCACGGCCACGAGCGCCGGGGCCCGGCGTCGTGGGCGTCGGAGTCCTTGGCCAGGTGCCACTTGCCGACCATGGCCGTGAACCAGCCCGCGTCGCGGTAGATCTCCGCCGCGGTGGCCACATCGGCGGCGATCTCCATGGCGTAGCCCGGGAACCCCGGGTCGCTGTGGGCCACCGTGCCCACCCCGGCGGCGTGGGGGTTCAGCCCGGTGAGGAGGCTGGCCCGCGTGGGCGAGCACATGGGCGTGGCGTGGTAGTCGGTGAACCGCAGCCCCCCGGCGGCCAGCGCGTCGAGGTGGGGGGTGCGGATCTCCGAGCCGTAGCACCCGAGGTCGCTGTAGCCCAGGTCGTCGGCCAGGATGACCACCACGTTGGGCCGGCCGGTCGGGTCGGGCCGCTCGGGCCACCACGGCTCGGAGCCGGCGAAGGTGCGGCCCACGGTGCCGCCGAAGCCGGGGTAGGTGCGCCGCCGGCCGGAGCCGGCGGGGGCCTCGTCGGCCATCAGCCCTCGACGGTGTCCTGGCCCGCCGCCGCCACCTCGGCGCCGGTGCCGGCGTCGTGGTCGGCCCGGGCCCGCACGGCGGCCAGGAAGCGGTGCACCGCCGACGCGCTGGCCAGGGTGCGCCGGGAGTCGAAGACCTCGAAGGCGTGCTGGGCGCCGGGCAGCTCGGCGTAGACCACGGGCTCCTTGGAGGCGTCCCGCAGCATGGCCACGAAGGCGCGGGCCTGCTCCACCGGGACCAGGGTGTCGTTGGTGCCGTGCACCACCATGAACGGCGGGGCGTCGGGGCCGACCCAGCTCATGGTGGAGGCCTGCTCCCACACGTCGCGGGCCTCGTCGATGCTGGTCTTGAGCACGTGGCGGGCCAGGAAGTCCTCCATGCCCACCAGGCCGGTGCCGTCCCGGTTGGTCCAGTCGTAGACGCCGTAGAACGGCACCGCGGCCACCAGCAAGGTGTCGGCCTCCTCGAAGCCGGGCTGGAAGGCCGGCTCGTTGGGGGTGAGGGCGGCCAGGGAGCTGAGGTGGCCGCCGGCCGAGCCGCCGGTGATGGCCACGAAGTCGGGGTCGCCGCCGTGCTCGGCGATGTGCTCCTTGACCCAGGCGATGGCCCGCTTCACGTCCACGATGTGGTCGGGCCAGGTGCTGCGGGGGCTGAGCCGGTAGTTGATGGACACGCAGACCCAGCCCCGCTCGGCCATGTGGGCCATGAGGGGCATGGCCTGCTGCTCCTTGTTGCCCACCACCCAGGCCCCGCCGTGGACCTGGAGCAGCACCGGGGCGGCGGCGTCGGGGTCGAGGTCGGCCCGGGCCCAGATGTCGAGGTGGTTGCGGCGGCCGGCCTCGCCGTAGGCGATGTCCCGGGCCCGCCGCCAGGTGCGGATGTGGGGGTTGAACGGCCCGGCGACGAGCCGGCGGCGCACCACCGAGGTGTCGGCCGCCGGGAGGGGGTCGCGCCCCTCCTCCAGCTCCTCCCCTAGGCCCTCCCGGAGGGCCGTGTCGAAGACCTCCGAGGCGCCGGCCGCCTCCGACCAGATCCGGGCCAGGGTGGCCCACGACCCCAGCGACAGGCCCAGGCCGACCAGCCCGCTGGGCGTGCGCAGGGCGCCCTTGCGGGCCTGGTTGGCCGTGGCCAGGACCTGGCCGGCGAGGGCGTGGAGGGGCAGCTCGGAGGTGATCCAGCCCGGGAAGAAGCAGGCCACCGCGCCCCGGCCGGTGCGGCTCAGGGGTCGTCTGGCGTTGGCCGTGGTGAGGGCGCCGAGGGCCGAGCCGGCCAGCAGGCGGTGGCCCGCCCTCCGGGCCCGGCGGCGCGGCTCCGGGGTGCGTCCGAGGCGGGGCATCCCGCCATCATGCCCCCTCGGGCCCGGCCCGCGTCGGGGCGGGGCCCGGTCGGGCGGGCCCGGGCTCAGTCGTCGTCGGGGGCGGCGGGGTCGGCCATGAGGCCGGCGCTGAGGGCCAGGGCCATGGCCATGTCGGCGGCCCGCTCCACGGCCAGCGCCAGGTGGGCCTCGGCCAGGGTCCCCTGGCCCTTCAACGGCGGCGCGCCCAGCGAGCGGACCACCACGGTGGCGTCGCCGGCCCGGACGATGGGCTCGGGCACCGGCAGGGAGGGGACGGGACGCCACAGGTCGACGGCCTTGGGCTTCTTGCCCCGGCGGCGACGGCCCTGGCCGGCGCGGGATGGGCCCTGGCTCATGGCGTGTCCTCCGTGAGCAACGTGTCGGGGCGCAGGCCGAGGGCCACCCGCAGCTGGTCGGCGTCGAGGTCGGAGAGGGAGCTGGACTTGGGCAGCACCAGGTCGGCGATGTGACGCTTGCCCGCCACCACCTCCTCGACCCGCTCGTCCACGGTGCCCGGGCACACCAGCCGGTGCGACACCACCGTCCGGGTCTGGCCGATGCGCCACGCCCGGTCGCGGGCCTGGTCCTCGACCGCCGGGTTCCACCAGCGGTCGTAGAGCACGACGTGGCTGGCCGCGGTGAGGTTGAGGCCGGTGCCCCCGGCCTTGAGGGACAGGACCAGCGCCCCCGCCCCGTCGCGGGCCTGGAACTGCTCGATCATGCGGTCCCGGGCCCCCCGGGCCAGGCCGCCGTGGTAGCAGGAGGTGGGCATGCCGGTCACCGCGGTGAGGTGCTCGGCCAGGCGCACCCCCCACGAGGCGAAGTGGGTGAAGATCAGCACCTTCTCGTCGGAGGCGAAGACGTTGTCGACGATCTCCTCCAGGCGGGACAGCTTGCCCGAGCGCCCGGCCAGCGGACCCCCGTCGTCCTGGTAGTTCACCGGGTGGTTGCAGATCTGCTTGAGGGCGGTGATGGCGGCCAGGATGGCGCCCTGCTGGGGCTCGACCTCGGGTCGGGAGCCGTCCGCCGCCGCCACCAGGCCGTCCAGCACGGCTTGGTACAGGCCGATCTGCTCGGGGGTCATGGAGCAGTGGTCGAGCTCGTCGATGCGGTCGGGCAGCTCGGCCGCCACCTCGGGCTCGGTCTTGGTCCGGCGGAAGACGAGGATGCCGTTGAGGGCCCGGAGGGCAGCCTCGCCCTCGCCCGAGAGCTGGGCGATGAACGCCGGCCGGGGCCCGACCAGGCCCGGGTTGGTGAAGTCCAGGATGGCCCACAGGTCGCCCAGGCCGTTCTCGATGGGGGTGCCGGTGAGGGCGATGCGGGTGCGGGCCGGGATGCGGCGCAGCTGCTGGGCCGTCTCGTTCGACGCGTTCTTGACCGCCTGGGCCTCGTCGAGGACCACCCGGCGCCACTCCCGGCGGGACAGGGCCTCCACGTCGCGCACGGCGGTGCCGTAGGTGGTGATGACCACGTCCGCCTCGGCGTAGGCCCCCTCCAGCTCCTGGGCCGTGGCCCGGGACTGGCCGTGGTGGACCACGACCTTCAGCCCGGGGGTGAACCGGGCCGCCTCGTTGGCCCAGTTGCCGACCACGGCCGGCGGGGCGATGACCAGGGCCTGGCCGTCGCCGACGCAGCGGCCCAGGTGGGCCAGCACGGTGGGCGTCTTGCCCAGGCCCATGTCCAGGGCCAGGCAGCCGCCCAGCTCCACCGCGTCGAGGAAGCCGAGCCAGCCCAGGGCCTCGGCCTGGTAGCTGCGCAGCTCGCCCACGAAGCCCTCGGGCCGGGTCACCGGGTCGGTGGAGGCGGCGTGGGCCTTGCCCAGCAGCTCGGTGGCCCAGCCCTGGCCCTCGACCGAGAGGCCACCGGCCAGCGGCGTGCCCTCCAGGCCCACCGAGTGGCGCAGGATCTCGGCCCCGGTGAGCTGGGTCAGCTCGGCCCGCTCGGCCAGGGCGGCGGCCGCCTCCTTCAGGTCGGCCCGGTCCAGCTCGACCCACCGGCCGTGGGACCGCACCAGGGGGCGGGCCTCGGCGGCCAGGCGGGCCACCTCCGCCGCGGTCAGCTCGACGTCGTCGAACAGGGCCGTCCAGCGCACGTTGCTGAGCTGGTGGGCCCCGACCACGGCGTCGCCCGCCGGTTCGGTGAACAGCCGCAGGCCGGGCGAGGGCTTGCGGCGCGACAGGGGCGGGACCCGGACGTCGAACCCGGCGCTGGCCAGCGCCGGCCCCATGACCGTCATCAGCTCCCAGGCCTCGTCCTGGCTGAGGTACACCTGGCCCCGCCGGCGGCCACCGGGGCGGAGGAGCACGTCGTAGACCCGCTCCAGGCGGGCCAGCTCGTCGGCCAGGGCCTTGCTGTCCTTGCCGTCGACCATGGCCACCTCGATGTCGAGGAGGGTGCCCTCGGCTCCCGGGCCCAGCACCGAGAGGAACCAGGCGCCGCCCGAGTCGGGCGGGTCGAGCTGGACCACCAGCGTGGGCCGGTTGGGGTTGACGACGGGCTTGGACCAGCGCTGGAGGCGCTTGGACACCTCGGCCCCGGCGGACACCGGGGCCACGAACGTCGACCCGTCGAGACGGGTGATGACCGCCTCGGCCACCGCCGAGGCGGTGCGGGTGGCGGGGGGCGGCGCCGGCAGCTCCAGGCGGCCGGCGGCGCCGGCGGCGATGGCGTCGACCACCGCGCCCAGCACGTTGTGGGTGACCACCTTGGGGTCGTTGCCGGCCAGGGCGGTGATGGGCCCGGGCATGGCCTCGGCCAGGTCGGTCACCTCGTCCTCGTCGACCAGGGCCGGGGCCCAGCGCACGTTGAGCTCCATGACCTCGCCCTCGGTGCGGCCGTCGCTGCGGAGGCCGGGGACGACGCGCCCCTGGGCCACCAGGCGGACGGCGGCCACGGCCACCCGACCCAACCAGGTGACGCTCAGGCCCACGCCGTCGCCGCCCAGGCCGCCACCGACGGCCACCAGCCACCCCAGGGAGTCGGCCACCGGGATGGACAGGGCCTCGGCGTGGACCCCGCCGGGCAGGCGGACGCCGGGGTGCACGGACCAACCCGTGGCCGGGGCCCCGGTGGCCTCGATGCGGGCCGAGAGGACCTCGTTGGGGGCCGGGGGGATGCCCGGGCCACCGGCCCACAGCACCACGTCGCCGTTGGTCCAGGAGGCCTGGAGCAGGACCTCGCCGGCCGGGTCGGCCACCAGGCCGGCGGCGGCCGAGGCCGCGGCCCGGGTCATGAGGTCGTGGGTGGCCTCCAGCCGGGCCAGGTCGCTCTCGAAGTCGGCCACCACCAGCGCCCGCTCGGGCCCCCGGAGCTGGCGGGCCGCCTCCAGGTGCTCGTCGGTGTCGTCGATGAAGCGCTCGACCAGGCGCAGGTGGAGGCCGGGATCGGCCTCCAGCAAGCCCCGCTGGCTGTCGTTGGCTCTCCCCTCGACGGCCGCCCAGACGGCGTCCTCGAAGGCTCGTGTGTGGTCTTCCATGTGCGTTGCGGCGCTCCTTGCGCCGACCCCTCTGTTGCTGACCCAGGGAGGGGGACGTCTCTGCTCGGCGTCTCGGAGGGTCGTCCGGCCCCGGACCAGCTCCACCACCCGGAAGGTGGGACGCCCGACCTGGGCAGCCTACCCCACGTTGGCCGGCGCGCCGAGCCTCCGGGCAGACTCTCGCCATGTTCACGCACCTGGACCACGTGGGGATCGCGGTGGCCGACCTCGACGAGGCGCTCACCTTCTACGCCGAGACGTTCGACATGCACGCCGTGCACGAGGAGGTCAACGAGGAGCAGGGCGTCCGCGAGGCCATGCTGGCCGTCGGCGACTCCGGCTCGTGCATCCAGCTCCTGGCCCCGCTGCGCCCCGACTCGCCCATCGGGAGGTTCCTGGACCGGTCCGGGCCCGGCATCCAGCAGATGGCCTACCGGGTGGCCGACATCGACGAGGTCTGCGCCACCCTCCGGTCCCGGGGCGTGACCCTGCTCTACGACGAGCCCAAGGGCGGCACCGCCGGCTCCCGGGTCAACTTCATCCACCCCCGCGACGCCGGCGGGGTGCTGGTCGAGCTGGTGGAGCCGGCCGCCGGGCACTGACAGCGCTCCCGGCGGGCCCGCTCAGCGGGGGTTGGTGATGGCCCCGGTCTCGGCCCCCTGGACCAGGCGGGCGTACTTGCCCAGCACACCCCGGGTGTAGCGGGGCGGCAGGGGCGCCCACCCCTGGCGCCGACGGGCCAGCTCGGCCTCGTCGACCAGCAGGTCGAGGCGCAGCTCGTGCACGTCGACCAGGATGCGGTCGCCGTCGGCCACGAAGGCGATGGGGCCGCCGTCGGTGGCCTCGGGGGCCACGTGGCCGATGCAGAAGCCCCAGGTGCCGCCGCTGAAGCGGCCGTCGGTGACCAGGGCGCAGTCGGCCCCCCGCCCCGCGCCCTTGAGGGCGCCGGTGACGGCCAGCATCTCGCGCATCCCGGGGCCGCCCTTGGGGCCCTCGTAGCGGATGACCAGCACGGTGCCCGGCTCGATGGCCCCGCCCAGGATGGCCTCCATGGCCGCGTCCTCGCCGTCGAAGACCCGGGCCGTGCCCTCGAAGCGCTTCTGGTCGTCGGACAGGCCGGCCACCTTCACCACCGACCCCCGGGGCGCCAGGGTGCCGGTCAGCACGTTGAGGCCCCCTTCCCGGTGCAGGGGCCGGTCCAGGGGGCGGACCACCTCGCCGTCGGGGGCCGGGGGGGCCAGCTCGGCCAAGTTCTCGGCCATGGTGCGGCCGGTGACGGTCAACGTCTCGCCGTGGAGCAGGCCCGCGTCGAGGAGGACCTGGAGCACCACCGGCACCCCGCCCACGCCGTCCAGGTCGCTCATGTGGAAGCGGCCGCCGGGCTTCATGTCGGCGATGTGGGGGACCTCGGCGGCGATGCGGTTGAAGTCGTCGAGGTCCAGGGCCACGTCGGCCTCATTCGCGATGGCCAGCAGGTGCAGCACCGCGTTGGTGGAGCCGCCCAGGGCCGAGGTGACGGCGATGGCGTTCTCGAAGGCGGGCTTGGTCAGGATCTGGCGGGACGTGATGCCCTTGCGCAGGAGCTCGACCACGGCCTCGCCGGCCCGCTGGGCGTCGCCCTCGCGGCGACCGTCGATGGCCGGGGGCGAGGCCGAGCCGGGCAGGGACATGCCCAGGGCCTCGCCGATGCTGCTCATGGTGTTGGCCGTGAACATGCCGCCGCAGGCGCCCTCGCCCGGGCAGGCGTTGCGCTCGATGGCGGCCAGCTCCTCGTCGTCGATGGTGCCCAGGGCGTGGGCCCCCACCGCCTCGAACACGCTGGTGATGTCCAGGGCCCGGCCGCCGTGGTGGCCGGGCAGGATGCTGCCGTTGTAGACGAGGACGCTGGCCAGGTCGAGGCGGGCGGCGGCCATGAGCATGGCCGGGATGCTCTTGTCGCAGCCGGCCAGGCCGACGACGCCGTCGAGGCGCTCGGCGAAGACCACCGTCTCCACCGAGTCGCAGATGACCTCCCGGCTGACCAGCGAGCCCCGCATGCCCTCGTGGCCCATGCTGATGCCGTCGCTGACGGTGATGGTGCCGAACTCCATGGGGAAGCCACCGGCGTCGCGCACCCCGACCTTCACGTGCTCGGCCAGCTTCCGCAGGGTGGCGTTGCAGGGGGTGATCTCGTTCCAGGCCGAGGCCACGCCCACCTGGGGCTTGTCCCAGTCGTCGTCACCCATGCCGACGGCCCGGAGCATGGCCCGGGCCGGGGCCTTCTGGGGGCCGTCGGTGACGTCGCGGCTCCGGGGCTTGACGTCGACGGGGGTCTCGGGTGCGTCGGCCATGGGGCCGAAACCTACTGCGGGGCCCTGCGGCCACGGCCCTCGGTTACCGGGTCCGGCGCCGGGCGCCGTCTCGTAGGGTCGGGGGGTGGACGGCACCGGAGCGCGACGGCACGCCGGCACCGCCTACGTGGTGGCGCCGGAGGGCGGCGAGGGTCCCGGCGTGCTGGTGCTCCACGCCTGGTGGGGCCTGACGCCGTTCTTCCGGGAGGTGGCCGACCGCCTGGCCGACGCCGGGTTCGTGGCCCTGGCCCCCGACCTGTTCGGGGGGGCCACGGCCGACACCGCGGAGGAGGCCCAGGCGCTGCTGGCCGGGACCGACGCCACCGCCATGGTGAACCTGGTGGCCTCCTCGGTGCAGGTGCTGCGCCGCCTGCCCGTCACCCCCGACGGCGCCATCGGGGTCCTGGGCTTCTCCATGGGGGCGTCGCTGGCCCTGCGGGCCGCGGCCCGCGACCCCGAGGACGTGGCCGCCGTGTCCGCCTTCTACGGCACCACCGACGTGGACTTCGCCCCCGTCCGGGCCGCGGTCCAGGCCCACGTGGCCGGGCGGGACGAGCTGGAGGCCGAGGACGACGCCGCCCTCATGGAGGCCCACATGCGCCTGGTGGGCCTGAACGTCACCGTCCACCGGTACCCGGGGGCCGGCCACTGGTTCTTCGAGGAGGACCGGGAGGCGGCCTACTCCCCCACCGACGCCGCCGCGGCCTGGGACCGCACCGTGGCCTTCCTCCGCCGCCACCTCGACACGACCTCCTAGGGTCGCGGCCATGCCGACGCCGACCCGCCGGGCCACCGCTGCCCTCACCGCCACCCTGGCCGGGGCCCTGCTGGCCGGGGTCGTGCTGGCCGGGGTCGTGCTGGCCGGCTGCGGTGACGGCGGCGGCTCGGCCGCCGACACCGAGGTCGGTCGCGGCACCACGACGGTCACCCGGGGCACGACGGCCAGCTCCCCCTCCTCCGCCGTCCCCACCGAGACCCGCACCACGGCGCCGCCCAGCCAGCCCACGGCCTTCACCGTCCAGGCCCGCGACGCGGTGAACGAGCTGGCGGCGGCGTGGCAGGCCGGGGACCAGGCCCGGGCCCGGGCCATCGCCCCGGGAGCGGTGGTCGACGCCCTGTTCAGCCTGGACCCGGCCGGATTCGGCGTCTACGGCTGCGACACCGGCGAGTTCGACACCAGCACCTGCAACCTCCGCAACCGGGCCACCGGCGCCTACGTCACCGTCAACGCGGCCCGGCTGCCCCAGGGCTGGCAGATCGCCACCATCTACGTCGACCAGGGCTGACCGCCGGTCCCGTCGTGCCCGGCTGAATGGGATCACGCCCCCCGCCGGTCTCTCTCATCGTGGGCAACGACGGCGCGGTCACCGATGTCACCGACGCCACCTTCGAGGACTTCGTGGCGCGGGCCGAGCCCCGCCTGCGCCGGGTCCTGGTGGCGCACCACGGCCCCGACGTCGGCGTCGACCTGTGCGCCGAGGTCATGGCCTGGGCCTGGGAGAACCGGGCTCGGCTGGACCACCTGGACAACCCGGTCGGCTACCTCTACCGGGTGGCCCAGTCGCGCAGCCGTCGCTACCACCGGTGGCGGCAGCGGACCCCGTCGGTGGCGGTGCCCCCGGAGCGGCTCCCCGACGGCGACGAGCACCGGGAGACCATCCTCACCCTCCTGGCCCTGGACACCCTGACGCCGCCCCAACGGGTGGCCGTCCTCCTGGTCAAGGCCCACGGCTGGACCTACCCCGAGGTGGCCGAGGTGCTGGGCGTCCCCACCACCACCGTCACCAACCACGTCACCCGGGGCCTGGCCCGGCTCCGGGCCCACCTGGGAGAACCGTCATGACGGACCTCACCGAGCCCGACCTCGACCGGCGCCTCCGGGCCGCCGGCGCCGCCCTCGACGACCTGGCCGACGGCCGGGCCGCCCTCCGCCCGGCGGGGCCGGGGCCGGTGCCCGGACCTGGGCCATCCCCCGCGCCTGGTGCTGGTGGGGGCGGTGGCCGCTTTCGCGGTGGCCGCGGTGGGCACCGCCCTGGTGGTGCGCTCGTCCTCCCCGGCCGACCGGCCCGGGCCCGACCGGGCCACCGCGCCAGTCACCGCCGACCCGGAGGGCCGACGCCCGAGCCACGACCCCGACCCGCCGGCGGTGTCCCTGGTCGACCTGCCCGGCCTGGGGGCCAGCGGCCTGGTGGCGGCCAGCGACGTGGGCCTGGTCAACCTGTCCACCGGCGACCAGACCCCGATGCTCTCCCCCGCCGACACCTTCGGCACCACCGGCCCCACCGCCCTGCCCGACGGGGCCGGGGGCGTGTACTACATCTCCTCCCAGGTGTCGTCCCGGGCCCGGGGCAACCCCGCCACCGGCGACCCCATCGCCTGGCCCGAGCTGCGCCACCTCTCCGGCGGTCGGGACACCCTGGTCGAGACGGGGGTGACCTCCGTGGCCCTGCGGTCCGACGGCGCCCTGGCCGTGGCCGTCGGGCGCGACCCCGTCCGGCGCCAGAACCTCTCGTTCGAGGCGGACGTGGTGGTGGTGGCGCCCGATGGCACCCGGACCACGTGGAGCCCGGGTCCCGGCGAGCAGCAGGTGGTGGCCTGGGCCGGCGACCGGTTGCTGGTGGAGCGGGGCCTGCCCGAGTCGGAGGCCACCAGCCTCCACGTCCTGGACGGCCCGGGCCCGGGTCGGGAGCTCTCCCCCCAGGGCCGGGCCCTGGCGGTCGGACCCGACGGGCGCTGGGCGGTGGTGGCCGGAGCGAGCCCCGGCGAGGAACCGGTCCACGACGCCCCGCCGGCCGACGTGCCCCCGCCCCGGGTGGTGGACCTGGGCACCGGGGCGGTGATCGGCTCCGTCGATCCCGGGCCCGACGTGGGGGGCCTGACCACGCTGACCTGGGTGGGCGACGACCGGCTGCTGGGCGCCACCTTCCAGCCGTCCGGCGACCAGTCGGTGGTGGAGCTGGCCGTGGCCGAGGGGGCCGACGGCACGGTGAGCGTCACCCGGACCGCCACCGTGGCCCTCGGGCGCCTGACCTTCAGCGTCGAGGACCTGTGGGCCGGCGCCGACGGCACCGTGATGGCCCTGGCCTCGGCCACGAACGCGCGCCGGACCGACCAACGGTGGCACCTGTACGTGTGCCAACGGGACGATCCCTGCGACCTGATCGTCCCGCCCTTCGGGGACACGGGCCAAGTGGTCCACGTAGCCAACCCCAGCCGTCCGCGGCCCTGAGCAGACCCGGGCCGACATCCTGAGCCGCGATGACGTCGTAGGCCCCCCTGGGAGTCAGAGGGTCAGGGGGGCTTTCGAGGGCTCATGGGTGCGAGCGTTCGGGCCGACACGGCGTGGCGTCGGGTACGGGCCTCAGCGATGAGGGCATCGATGCGAGTCCGGGCCAGGTGATGGAGGTGCAGGGCATCCGGGTCGGACGCCTCCACCTCCCGTCGAGTCGCACTCCGGTGTCGCGGCGCGGGAGAGATACCCTCCGGCAGAGGAAGCCGGTGGCGGTGCAGCGGGCCCGGCCAATCGGGCCGGGTGTCGAGGATGGGCGTGCCGTCGGGCCGGAAGGTGACCAGGACACCGCGGTCCCATCCGATGCGGAACCGGCCTTCGTGGACCGACCGATGGTGGAAGCGACACAGCAGGCACAGGTTCACCAGGTCCGTGGGGCCGCCGTCCTCCCAGGCGGTCAGGTGGTGGACGATGCACTGCGAGGCGGGGACGGAGCAGCCGGCGAACGCGCAGTACCCGTCCCGGACCCGGAGAGCCCGTCGCTGGTGGCGGTTGGCCAGGCGGATGTGCCGGCCCATCGCCAGCGGCACGCCATCCTCACCGATGATCACCGGAGCCACATCGCCCTCGCAGGCCAACCGGCGCAACACCTCGAGATCGACCGGCCCCGACCGCGACAGCTCCGCGAAGGGCATGGCCATCTCGCCGGGGTCGGCAAGGTCAGCTGGCGCGCGAGAGGAGGCGTCAAAAGGCCCGTCGCCAGCCGGCGGGCGACCAGCCGAGCCGGCACCATCCTCGACCTCGTCGGCCACCTCACGACGACGTGATCGGCAGCCGAGGTCGCTCAGGCTCACGATGCCGAGCACGAGCGGCCGGGCGGTGCTGTCCTCGGCCCCACCGCGGGTGCCGCGGCGCAACACCTCCACGAAAGCGATGGCTCGGCGCTCCGGCACAGTGAGGTCGTCGTCGGCCCGGAACACCTGCCGGTCCCAGAGGGCCTGGATCTGGAGGTCGACCGCGGTGGCCACGATCTCACCGTCCTCCGGTGAGAGGTCGAGCGAGCCGAACCAGCGGCCCTCGAGCGCCGGGGACAGCACCACCTTCGATCGGCCTTCGCCGTCGGTGGGTTCGGCGCCGTCCGGCTCGTTGCGCTCCATCAGCTCCCGCATCGAGAGCACCCACCGACGCACGTAACGCCACGCCCCCGCCACCGTGGGCGCCTCCACCTCCCGGACGAGCTGCTCCTCGCACCAGGCGAAGACGTCCGCCAGGTCGGGCTGCCGAGCCCACACCAGGGCCTTGACCTTGTCACGGCTCAGGCGCCCCTCCCGGGCCGCCGCCTCCACCAGCGGCATGTCCCGCAGGGCCCGGGCCAGGCGCAGCTCACCCCGCCAAGACGAGGCCGACGTCTGAGTCCGGGCCGCCAGCCACGGTGCCGGCCCTCGGGCCCCGTCCGCGGCCCACGCCGCCCGCCCGTCGAACGCCCCGGCCAACCCCGCCACCGCTGCGTCCAAACGGGCCCGCACCCGGTCGGCCTGCACCAACAGCTGGCGCAGCTCCTCCTCGCTCAGCTCCCCGGGCGCGGCCTCGACAACGGCGTCGAAATCGACCCCGCGGGCAGAAGGCTGAGAGGGCGACCACCGCCACTCATCGGACATGCACCCCAGTATGAGCAGGGGGTGCGACAGTGCCGTGGACGCTCGACGGAGCACCTTCCGCGGGAAGAACGAACCTCCCTGAGGCGCTGAGGAGCGACCTCGCGGGTCGCCTCCGCCACCCTCAGATCACGTCCTTGGCCAGGTCGGGGAAGACCTTGGCCACCTTGGCGGTGAGGTAGTCGCCGTAGGTGCCGTGCAGGTGCTGGAGGCTGGTGCCGTCCCACCGGTGGGCGGCGTCATCCGGCGGGACCTCGCCCACCAGGGGCAGGGGCTCGACCTCGGCGTCCCAGCCCGGGTCGAAGAAGAACGGGAACGACAGGCGCCCGCCGGGACCGACCGACGGCCGCACCCGGTGGGGGGTGGAGCGGTAGCGGCCGCCGGTGAGGCGATCGAGCATGTCGCCGATGTTGCAGATCAGGGCCCCGGGCTCGGCCGGCACGTCGATCCACCCGCCCTCGGGCGCCCGCACCTGGAGGCCACCGTGGTGGTCCTGGGCCAGGACGGTCAGCAGCCCGTAGTCGGTGTGCTCGGCCACGCCCCACCCCTCGGCCGGGGGCGGCACCGGCGGGTAGTGGAAGATGCGGAACAGGGTCACCGGGTCACCGGTGAGGTGGCGGGCGAACCAGTCCCGGTCCAGGCCCAGCCCCAGGGCCAGGCCGCCCATGAGCACGTGGCCCAGCCGGGTCATGGCCTCCGTCCAGGCCTCCACCGCCGGGCGCAGGTCAGACGGCTGGGCCGGCCACAGGTTGGGGCCGTGGAGCGGGAGCCCGGCCCGCACCCGGGGGTCGTCGTCGGGCAGCTCGATGCCCAGGTACAGGCCCTCCTTGTGATCGGCCACCCCGGAGGTCAGCTCGCCCCGCACCGGGAACCAGCCCCGCCAGGCCCGGCCCCCCCGGGTCATGGCCACCCCGGCCTTCTCGGCCTCGGGGCGAGCGAAGAAGGCCCGGGCCGCGGCATCCATGCGGTCCTGGAGGGTGGGGTCCACACCGTGGCCGGCGGCGATGAAGAAGCCGTGGCGCCGACAGGCGGCGTCCAGCTCCCGACCCACGGCCCGGCGGTCCTCGGGATCGGTGCCCGGCGCCACCAGGGCGGCCACGTCGATGACCGGGAGGCCCTCCACCTCAGCCCCCGTCGAGGCCGGCCCGCAGGTCGGCCACGGCCTGGCCCACCCGCAGGGGGCCCTCGCCGTCCAGGACCCGGCGCATGAGGGCCGAGCCCACCACCACGCCGTCGGCGTGGGCGGCCACCGCCGCGGCCTGGTCCGGGGTGGAAACGCCGAAGCCCATGATGGCCGGCAGGTCGGTGACCGCCTTCAGCCGGGCGCCCAGGGAGGCGGCGTGGTCGCCGATGGCGGCCCGCTCACCGGTGACCCCCAGCAGGTTCACGCCGTACACGAAGCCCTGCGATCGCCCGGTCAGCACCGGCAGCCGGGCCTCGGGGGTGAGGGGGCTGGCCAACATGACCGTCTCCAGGCCGGCAGCCCGGGCCGCCGGCTCCCACTCCCCCATCTCCTCCATGGGCACGTCGGGCAGGATCATCCCCGAGATGCCGGCCTCCCGGGCCTCGGCCGCGAAGCGCTCCACCCCCACCCGGAAGGCGATGTTGAAGTAGGTCATGACCACCAGGGGCACGTCCACGTCGGCCCCGGCCACGTCGTCCAGGATCGACCCCGGGGTGGCCCCCTGGTCCAGGGCCCGCTCCGAGGCGGCCTGGATGGTGGGCCCGTCCATGACCGGGTCACTGAACGGGATGCCGACCTCGATGGCGTCGGCCCCGGCATCGGCCGCGGCCCGCACCAGGTCGATCCAGCGGGGGTCGATGCCGCCGGTGATGTAGGGGACGAGCAGCTTGCGCCCGCCGTCGCGGCGGGCCCGCAGGTGGCTCTCCAGGAAGCCGTCGGCGGCTTTCAACGCAGGCCCCGATCGGCGCCGGCGGCCGGGCCCAGCAGGCGCGACACCTGCTCGACGTCCTTGTCGCCCCGGCCCGACAGGTTGACCAGCACGGTCTGGCCGGCCAGGGACTCGCGCTCGCGGATGACCCAGGCCAGGGCGTGGGCCGACTCCAGGGCCGGGATGATCCCCTCCAGCCGGCTGAGGGTGACGAAGGCGTCGACCACCTCCTCGTCGGTGACGGCGGCGTACTCGGCCCGCCCCACGTCGGCCAGGTGGGCGTGCTCGGGGCCCACCCCCGGGTAGTCGAGGCCGGCCGAGATGGACTCGGCCTCGGTGACCTGGCCCCACTCGTCCTGGAGCAGGAACGACTTGGAGCCGTGGACCACGCCGGGCACCCCCCGGCCCACGGCCGCCCCCCCGGCCGGCTCGGCCCCCACCAGGCGGGTGGGCACATCGGCGAAGCCGCTGAACAGGCCGGCGGCGTTGGACCCGCCGCCCACGCAGGCCACGGCCACGTCGGGGTCGGCCCCGGTCAGGGCCCGGCACTGCTCGCGGGCCTCGGCGCCCAGCACCCGGTGCAGCTCCCGCACCATCCACGGGTACGGGTGGGGGCCCATGACCGAGCCCAGGCAGTAGTGGGTGGTCTCCACGGTGGCCACCCAGTCCCGCATGGCCTCGTTCACCGCGTCCTTCAGGGTGCGGCTGCCGGTCATGGCCGGACGCACCTCGGCGCCCAGGAGGCGCATGCGGAACACGTTGAGGGCCTGGCGCTCCATGTCGACCTCGCCCATGTAGACCAGGCACTCCTGGCCCAGCAGGGCGGCGGCGGTGGCGGTGGCCACGCCGTGCTGGCCGGCCCCGGTCTCGGCGATGACCCGCTCCTTGCCCATGCGCTGGGCCAGCAGGGCCTGGCCCAGCACGTTGTTGATCTTGTGGGAGCCGGTGTGGTTCAGGTCCTCCCGTTTGAGCAGTAGCCGCAGGCCCAGCCGCTCGGACAGGCGCTCGCACTCGGTGAGGGGCGAGGGGCGGCCGGCGTAGTCCTTGAGCAGGCCGTCGAGGCGGGCCCGGAAGGCGGGGTCGGCCCAGGCCTCCCGGAAGCCCTCCTCCAGCTCGGCCAGGGCCGGGATGAGGGTCTCGGGCACGAAGCGCCCGCCGAAGCGCCCGAAGCGCCCGGCGCCGTCGGGCTCGGCCATCGCTGATGCGGTCTCCGACATGGTCAGGTGTCCTCGGTCCAGTCGTAGGGCGTGTCGTCGGCCTCGGGCTCCCAGGCCGGGGCCGCGGCCCGGGCGTTGGCCACGAACATGCGCACCTTGCGGGGGTCCTTGCGGCCCGGGGCGCCGCCCTGGCGCTCGACCCCGGAGGCCACGTCCACCCCCCAGGGGCGCACCTGCTCCACCGCGGCGGCCACCGTCTCGGGCCGCAGGCCCCCGGCCAGCAGCACCTTCTGGCCCGGGGGCAGGCCGTCGAGCAGCTCCAGGTCCCAGGCCTCGCCGCTGCCGGGCCGGGCCCCGTCGACCATGAGCACCTCGGTCCCATAGTCGGCGGCCCGGGTCATCTGGGGCGAGCCGGCGGTGACGGCCTTGATGACCAGCGGCACCCGCTCGGCCACGAACCGGGTGGCCTCGGCCGACTCGTGCCCGCTGAGCTGGGCGGCCCGCAGCCCGGCCGAGTGGACGATGTCGACCACCCGCTCCGGCGCCTCGTCGCGGAACACGCCCACGGTGATGATGTCCGAGGGCAGGCGCCGGACGATGTCGCGGGCCACCACGGGGGCGATCTGGCGGGGCGAGGGGGCGAAGATGAAGCCCACGGCGTCGGCGTCCATGGCCACGGCCAGCAGGCCGTCCTCCTCGCAGGTGATCCCGCAGATCTTGACGAACACGGGCCGATGCTACGGGACGACCCTGCGCCCCCCTCGCACCGGTTCAGCCGGGAGCGGGGGCCCGGGCAGCCCGGAGGGCGGCGACGGCTGCGGCCCGGTCGCCGTCGGTGACCAGCGACTCCCCCACCAGCACGGCGTGGTAGCCGGCGGCGGCCAGGACCCGGGCGTCGTCGGGGCCCCGCACCCCCGACTCGGCCACCCGGACCACGCCGTCGGGGATCTCCGGCGCCACCCGCACGGCCCGGGCGGTGTCGACCTCGAAGGTGGCCAGGTCGCGCTGGTTCACGCCCACCAGGTCGGCGCCGGCCTCCAGGGCCCGCTCCACCTCCCGCTCGTCGTGGGCCTCGACCAGCACGTCGAGGCCCAGCTCGGCCCCCAGGGCCCGGAAGTCGGCCAGCTCCCGGTCGTCCAGGGCGGCCACGATGAGCAGCACGGCGTCGGCCCCCATGGCCCGCGCGTCGTAGACGTCGGCCTCGACCACGGTGAAGTCCTTGCGCAGCACCGGCTGCTCGCAGGCCGAGCGGGCCTCCCGGAGGTCGCCGGGCGAGCCGCCGAAGAACTCTGTGTCGGTCAGCACCGACAGGGCGGCGGCCCCGCCCTCGGCGTAGGCCTCGGCCACCCGGCCCGCCACCAGGTCGGCGGCCAGGTCGCCCTTGGAGGGCGAGCGCCGCTTGATCTCGGCCACCACGGCCAGGTGGCCGGCGGTGTGGTCGGCGGCCAGGGCGGCCCGGAAGCCCCGGGCCGGCCCGTCCTCCGCGGCCCGCTCGGCCGCCTCCCGCACGGCGGCGGGCCGGCGCCCGTCGGCGGCGGCGGCCTGGCGGTGGGCGGCCACGATGTGGTCGAGGTAGGTGGCCACGAGGATCGGATCTCCAGGGGGGACGAGGGGTCAGCGGTCGGGGTCGTGGCGACGGCTGCGGGACAGCTCCATCAGGGGGAGCCAGATCCACAGGGCCAGCGACATGAGGGCCAGCGAGCTGGCGGCGGCGATGACGTGGCGGGACGAGAGGACGAGGCCCACCGACGCCGTCACCGCCGCCGCGGCCAGGAACCCGGCGGGCAGGAGCCGCACCGGGCGCCGGGGCCCCGGCACGTCGGGGGGCAGCAGGTCGGTCTCCCGCCGCCAGCCGTCGAAGTCGTCCATCCAGGCGTCGTCGTCGGGGAGGGGGCGCCACCCGGGCCCGGCCGGGCGCTCCCGCACCGGGGGCGGGCGCCGGGCCGCCCGGGCATCGTGGTCCCGGCGGCGGGCCGGGTCCGACAGGGTGGCCCACGCCGCGTTGACGTCGCGCATGCGCCGCTCGGCGTGGGCCCGCTCGGCCGGGCTGCGGCCGGCGTGGGCGTCGGGGTGGAAGCGGCGGGCCAGGGCCACGTACGCCCGCCGGATCTCGGCCGCGTCGGCGCCGGGGGCCACGCCCAGGACCTCGTACGGGGTGGGGGTCGGCTCAGCCACGGGGCTCCCCCCGGGCCAGCACGGCCCGCACCGCGGCGGCCACCGCGTCGGGCCGCTCCTCGGGGACGAGGTGCCCGCAGAACGGCACCAGGGTCAGCTCGTCGGCGCCGGGCAGGTCGTCGACCAGGCGGCTGCCCCACGACGGCGACAGGAAGGCGTCGTCGGCCCCCCACACCACGGCGGCCGGGCCCGGGTAGGCCCGCAGGCCGGGCCGGCACTCCAGGGTGGTGCGGGCGTCGCCGGCCAGCAGGAAGCGGCGGGCCCGCTCCCGCCCCTCGGCGGTGAGCACGGGGCGCAGGTACTCCTCCACCACGTCGGGGTCGAGGGCCCGGCGGTCGTACACGGCCCGGCCGAAGCCCAGGTGGGCGTTGCGGGCCACCCGCCGGGGCAGGTCGAGGGCGTAGGCCAGCACGTCCAGGCCCGGGGTGCGGGCCAGGCGCATGACCTGGGCGGCCAGGGGGATGGGCCAGTTGTCGTAGGCCACCGTGTCCACCAGGACCAGGCCGGCCACCCGCTCGGGATGGGTGGCCACCACCTGCTGGGCCACCGCCCCGCCCTGCTCGTGGCCCACCACCACCACCCGGTCCAGGCCCCGGCCGGCCAGCCACTCGAGCAGCAGCTCGGCCTGCACGGGGGCCCCGAAGTCCTCGTACGGCGAGACCACGGTGTCGCCCAGGCCCAGCAGGTCGGGGGCCAGGGCGTGGACCTCGTCGCCCAGGTCGCGCAGGACCTTGCGCCACACCACCCCGTGGGTGGGGAAGCCGTGCAGGAACAGCACCGGCGGCGCCCCGGGGCGACCGGCCTCGATGACGGCCAGGTCGGCCGGCCCCACCCGCTCGTGGGCCTTGAGCGGCAGGCCGTGGGCGACGGCGGTCACGCCCTCACGGCCCGGGGATGGGCAGGTCGACCACCCGGGCCACCACGTCGCCCACGCCGACCTCGGCCGGGGCGGCCACCGACCGGTGGACCAGGGCCAGGGCCACGGTGCGGCCGCCGGCATCGACCGCGGCGCTGGTCACCGCGCCCACCTGGCGCCCCTCGACCTCCAGCGCCGTCCCCGGGGCGGGAGGCGGCCCGGCCACCACCAGGCCCCGCAGGTGGCGGGGGACGTTGCCGCCCCGGCTGTCGATGCGGGCCACCAGCTCCTGGCCGGTGTAGCAGCCCTTGGTGAAGCTGACCGAGGCCCCGATGACCCACGGCCCCAGCTCGGCCGGGATGACCTCGGGGGTGATCTCGGCCCCCATGGCGGGCACGCCGCAGGCGATGCGGAGCCCCTGGTAGGCCTCCTGGTCGAGGGTCACGGCCTCGGTCGGGGGCGCCGCCCCGTCCTCGGGCAGGAGGTCGGTCCCCGGTCCGCCGGGCCACAGGCAGGGGGTGCCGCCGGCCACGTCGACGCCCCGCACGGCCCGCACCGCCACCCCGGCGACCAGGGCGATGTCGGTCTTGGTGCGCAGCTTGAAGCGCTGGAGCCGGGCCACCAGGGCCTCGCCGGCCCCGGCATCGACGTCGAGCCGGAAGGCGTCGTCGCCCGTGCGCAGGACCCGCAGCCACACGTCGACCTTGCCCTGGGGCTGGAGCACGAACGAGAGCGCCACCTCACCCTTGCTGAGGGCGGCGACGTCCTGGCTGAGCTGGCCCTGCAGGTACGCGGTGGTCTCCGGACCGACGAGGGTCACCACGTCCCGTCGGATCTCGGTCACGGTGACGGTGTCGGCCATCACCAGAGGGTACGCGGCGGCGGCGCCCCCTCGGTCGGCCTGACGGCCCGCCGGCCGGTCAGGTCGGGGCGGCCGCCCGGCTGGCCGCGGTCATGCGCCGGGCCGCGGGCACCGCGGCCAGCAGGGCCCGGGCCTTGTTGCGGCACTCCAGCTCCTCGTGCTCGGGCACCGAGTCGGCCACGATGCCGGCCCCGGCCTGGATGGAGGCCCGCCCGTCCGGGAGGCACACCATGGTCCGGATGGTGATGGCCGTGTCGATGACCCCGCTGAGGTCCACGTAGCCCACCACCCCGCCGTAGGGGCCGCGCTTGGTGGGCTCGAGCTCGTCGATGATCTCCATGGCCCGGACCTTGGGGGCGCCGGTCAGGGTGCCGGCCGGCAGGGTGGCCCGCAGCACGTCGATGGGGGTGAGGCCCTCGGCCAGCTCCCCGGCCACCTGCGAGGTCAGGTGCATGACGTGGCTGTAGCGCTCCAGGGTCATCATCTCCTCGACCCGGCAGGTTCCGAAGCGCACCACCCGGCCCACGTCGTTGCGGGCCAGGTCGACCAGCATCACGTGCTCGGCCACCTCCTTGGGGTGCTCGACCAGCTCGGCGGCCAGGCGGCGGTCCTCCTCCTCGGTGCGCCCCCGGTAGCGAGTGCCGGCGATGGGCCGGGAGATGACCCGCCCGTCGCGCAGCTGCACCAGCGGCTCGGGCGAGGACCCCACCAGGGTCACCTCGTCGTGGCGGACCAGGTACATGCACGGGCTGGGGTTGACCTGGCGCAGGACCCGGTAGAGGTCGAAGGGGTCGGCGTCCAGGTCCAGGTCGAAGCGCTGCGACAGGACGACCTGGAAGACGTCGCCGGCCAGGATGTGCTCCTTGGCCACCTCCACCGCGGCGGCGAAGGCCTCGGGCGGCACGGTGGGGGTCACCTCGGGCAGGGGGTCGTCGGGGCTCGGCGGGGCGACCAGGGGCTCGTCCACCGCCGTGGCCCCGTCGGCGGCCAGGGCGGCCAGCCGCGCCGCCGCGGTGGCGTAGGCGGCGGCCAGCCAGGCGTCGTCGGCGTCGTCGGGCACGAACACGTTGGCCACCAGGGTGACCCGCTGGCGCCAGTGGTCGAAGGCGGCCAGCTCCCCCACCAGGGACAGGATGGCCTCGGGCAGGTCCTGGTCGTCGGGGGGCACGGCGGGCAGGTGCTCGACCTCGCGGATGACGTCGTAGCCCAGGTAGCCGACCAGCCCACCGTGGAGGGGGGGCAGGCCCTCGACCGCCGGCGACCGGTAGGCGCCCAGCAGCTCCTCCAGGGCGGCCAGCACCCCGCCGCCGGCGTCGACGGCGGTGGTGCCGGGGGGCGGCGCCACCCCCGGGCGGCCGTCCGCGGTGGGCCGGAGCTCCACCCGGCCGTGGTGCGAGACGACGGTGGCGGCCGGGCGCCGGCCCACGAAGGACCAGCGGCCCCACCGCTCGCCGTGCTCCACCGACTCCAGCAGGAAGCCGGGCTCGCCCCGGCACAGGCGGCCGAAGGCGGCCACCGGGGTGATGGTGTCGGCCACCAGGTGCACGGCCACCGGCACCACCCGGTGGGCCCGGGCCAGGGCTGCGAACTCCTCCGGCCCCGGGGTGAGGGGCAGGGCGGCGGCCTCAGCCATCGTGGCGGAACGACCGGTAGAAGCAGGTGTGCTCACCGGTGTGGCACGCCCCGGCGCCCTCCTGGTCGACCACGAACAGGAGGGTGTCGCCGTCGCAGTCGTAGTAGGCCTCGCGCACGATCTGGATGTCGCCCGAGGTGTCGCCCTTGCGCCACTCCTCCTGGCGGGACCGGCTCCAGAACACGGTCCGCCCCTCGGCCAGGGTGCGGGCCAGGGTGGCCTCGTTCATCCAGGCCATCATCAGCACCTGCCCGGTGCCGTGCTCCTGCACGATGGCCGGCACCAGGCCCCGCTCGTCGTAGCGGACCCGGTCCAGGTCCTCGGGGCGGGCGTCGATGGGGGTGGGCATGGCCGCCGAGGATAGGGCCCGGGCCGCCGCCCCTCCCCCACGGGTTCGGCCTACAGGTACAGGCCGGTGGGGCTGTCCTCGAGGCGCTCGGAGGCCACGGCGTGGACGTCGCGCTCGCGCAGGATCACGAAGTCCTCGCCCCGCACCTCGACCTCGTAGCGGTCCTCGGGGTTGAACAGGACGTGGTCGCCGGCCTCCATGGACCGGACGTTGGGCCCGGCCGCCACCACCTCGGCCCAGGCCAGCCGCTTGGCCTGCTGGGCCGTGGCCGGGATGAGGATGCCGCCGGTGCTCTTGCGCTCGCCGTCGCTCTGGATGCGCACCAGGACCCGGTCGTTGAGCATCTTGATCGGGAGCTTGTCGGCCACCCGTCGAGGCTACCGGTCACCCCGGCCGGCGCCGCCGGTCACCCGGGGCGGACGGTGATGCCGGCCGCGGCCATGACCGCCTTGGCCTCGGCCACGGTGTGCTCGCCGAAGTGGAAGATGGAGGCGGCCAGCACGGCGTCGGCCCCCCCGTCGAGCACGCCCCGGGCCAGGTGGTCGAGGGTGCCCACCCCGCCGCTGGCGATGACCGGGACGCCCACGGCGTCGGTCACGGCCCGGGTCAGCTCCACGTCGAAGCCGTCGCGGGTGCCGTCGCGGTCCATGGAGGTGAGCAGGATCTCCCCCGCCCCCCGGCGCTCCGCCGCGGCGGCCCACTCGACGGCGTCGAGGTCGGTGGGGTGGCGGCCCCCGTGGGTGAACACCCCCCAGCCGGCCGAGGGGTCGTCGGCCACCCGGCGCCGGGCGTCGATGGCCACCACCGCGCACTGGCTGCCGAACTCGGCGGCCACCTCGGAGATGGCCTCGGGCCGGGCGATGGCCGCGGTGTTGAGCGACACCTTGTCGGCCCCGGCCCGCAGCATGCGCCGCGCGTCCTCGACGGTGCGGATGCCCCCGCCCACGGTCAGGGGGATGAACACCTGCTCGGCGGTGCGGGCCACCACGTCGACCATGGTGTCGCGGTCGTCCGAGCTGGCGGTGATGTCCAGGAACACCACCTCGTCGGCCCCCTCGGCGTCGTAGCGGGCGGCCAGCTCCACCGGGTCGCCGGCGTCGCGCAGGCCCACGAAGTTCACGCCCTTGACCACCCGGCCGGCGGTGACGTCGAGGCAGGGGATCACCCGGGCGGTGCGCACGGCGGCGACGGTACCGCTCCCCGCCCCCGGCCTCCTCGTCGGATCCCGCGGCCCCCGGGCCGGCGACCACCGGCAGACTGCGGCCCATGACCGCCGCCGATCGCCGCACCCGCCTCCGCGACCTCCACCGGGAGGGCACGTTCGTGATCCCCAACCCGTTCGACCGGGGCTCGGCCCGCATCCTGGCCGCCCAGGGCTTCGCCGCCCTGGCCACCACCAGCGCCGGCCTGGCCCACAGCCGGGGCCGGGAGGACATGCACATCACCCGGGACGTGCTGCTGGACCACGTGGCCGACCTGGCCCCGGCCACCGACCTGCCCCTCCACGTGGACGCCGAGCGGTGCTTCGCCGCCGATCCGGCCGGGGTGGCCGAGACGGTGGGCCTGCTGGCCGAGGCCGGGGCCGCGGGCTGCTCCATCGAGGACTGGGACCCGGCCGCCGGGCGCATCGACCCGCAGGACGAGGCGGTGGCCCGGGTGGCCGCCGCGGCCGAGGCGGCGAGGGAGCACGGCCTGGTCCTCACCGCCCGCTGCGAGAACCACCTGCACGGCGTCGACGACCTGGACGACACCGTGGCCCGCCTGTCGGCCTACCGGGACGCCGGGGCCGAGGTGGTCTACGCCCCGCTCCTGCTCGACCTGGACGTCATCCGCCGGGTGGTGGACGAGCTCCGCGTCCCGGTCAACGTGCTGCTCCTGCCCGGCGGCCCGTCGGTGGCCGACCTGGCCGCCGCCGGGGTGCGCCGGGTGTCGGTGGGCAGCGCCCTGTCCTCGGCCGCCTACGGCGCGGTGGCCGCCGCCGCCCAAGGGCTCCTGGACCACGGCACCCTCGACCCCGCCACCCCGCAGGTCCCCGGACCCGTCGCCGCCCGGGCCTTCCGCGCCGACGCCGCGGGCTGAGCTCAGGCGGTCTCGGCCGCGGCCAGGGCGTCGTCGATGGTGAGGGAGCCGTCGTAGAGAGCCTTGCCGACCACGACGCCGGCCAGCACCCGGTTGCCGGACTCCAGGCCGGCCAGGGCCCGCAGGTGCTCGGCCGCCCCCACGCCGCCGGACGCCACCACCTCGGTCTCCAGCTCGTCCAGCAGGGACGCGTAGGTGTCCAGGTCGGGGCCGGAGCCCACGCCGTCGACGTCGATCTGGGTGACGACGTAGGCGGCGAAGCCGGCGTCGTCCATCTCCCGGGCCACGTCCAGGAGGGCCCGGCCCGAGCCCTCCTGCCAGCCCCGCACCGCCACCTCCTGGCCCCGTGCGTCGAGGCCCAGCACCACCCGGCCCGGGTGGCGGGCGGCCAGCGACCGGGCCCACGCCGGGTCGTCGAGGGCGGCGGTGCCCACCACCACCCGGCGCACGCCGGCGGCCAGCAGCTCCTCGGCGTCGGCGTCGGAGCGGACCCCGCCCCCGGTCTGGACCGGGGTGGCCACGGCGGCGGCGATGGCGGCGATGACCGGCCGGTTGACCGGCGCCCCGGTCCGGGCCGCGTCCAGGTCGACCACGTGGACCCACGGCGCCCCGGCGTCGGCGAACACCTTGGCCTGGGCCACGGGGTCGTCGCCGTAGACGGTCTCGCGGGCGAAGTCGCCCTGGGTGAGGCGGACGCAACGGCCGCCCCGCAGGTCGATGGCCGGGAACAGGTCCATCAGCGCGGCGCCCCCACCGCCCGATCGGCCCCGCACTCGGCCACGAACCCGGCCAGCAGGGCCAGGCCCACCGCGCTCGACTTCTCGGGGTGGAACTGGGTGGCCCAGCACCGGCCCCGCTCGACCATGGCCGCCACCGGCCCGCCGTAGTCGCAGGTGGCCACGACCAGGTCGTCGGGCGCCTCCACCGCGTAGGAGTGGACGAAGTACACCCAGGCCGGGTCGGGAAGCTCGGCGGCCAGGGCCGGGCGGCGGCGCCAGTCCAGGACGTTCCACTGCATCTGCGGGTGCTTGACCCCCTCCGGCAGGCGCCGGGCCCAGCCCGGCAGGGCGCCCAGGCCGGGGACGCCAGGGGTCTCGTCGGAGCCCTCGAAGAGCATCTGCATGCCCACGCACACCCCCAGGAAGGGCCGGCCCCCGGCGGTGGCGTCGGCCACCCCGGCCGCGGCCACGTCGGCCAGGCCGGCCTCGGCCAGGGCCTCCATGCACCGCCCGAAGGCGCCCACGCCGGGCAGCACCACGCCGTCGGCGGCCGCGATGAGCTCGACATCCGCGGTGAGGCGGGCGTCCGCCCCCACCAGCTGCAGGGCCTTCTGGGCCGAGCGCAGGTTGCCGATGCCGTAGTCGAGCACGGCCACCAGCGGGGCCCTCACGTCCGCCGACCCCACCCGCCGCCCTGACGGGGTCGGCTGCGCCGACGCGGTCACAACAGGCCCTTGGTGGAGGGGACGCCGGTGCCCTCGATGCGCACGGCGTCGCGCAGGCAGCGGGCCACGCCCTTGAACGTGGCCTCCAGCACGTGGTGGGTGTTGCGGCCGGCCCGCCGGGTGACGTGCAGGGTGATGCCGGCCGAGGTGGCGAAGGAGTGCCAGAAGTGCTCGGCCATCTCGGGGTTGAACGGCGGGTCGCCCAGGGGCAGCACCTCGCCGAAGGGCACGTCGTAGGCCACGAACGGGCGCCCCGAGAGGTCGAGGGCCACCTCCACCAGGGCCTCGTCCAGGGGGTAGAGGCCCGAGGCGAAGCGGCGCACGCCGGCCTTGTCGCCCAGCGCCTCGCGGAAGGTCTCGCCCAGCAGGATGCCCACGTCCTCGACGGTGTGGTGGCCGTCCACGTGCAGGTCGCCGGTGGCCTCGACGGTCAGGTCGAACCCGCCGTGGCGACCGACCTGGTCGAGCATGTGGTCGAAGAAGGGCAGGCCGGTGCGGGCCGCCACCTGGCCCTGCGGGCCGTCGACGTCGAGGGTGACGGAGATCTCCGTCTCCTTGGTGGTGCGCGACCGGGAGGCGGCGCGGGCGGGGCGGGGCTCGGTCATGCGAGGACCTCTCGGAGAGCGGTGAGGAAGCGGTCGTCCTCGTCGGTGGTGCCGACGGTGACCCGGAGGCAGCCCTGCAGGCGGGGCCACGACGAGCAGTCGCGCACCAGGACGGAGCGGTCGACCAGGGCCCGCCACACGGCGGCGGCATCGGCGGCCCGGGGCCGGAACAGGATGAAGTTGGCGGCCGACGGCCACACGTCGCACGGCAGGTCGCGCAGGCCGGCCTCCAGCCGGCCCCGCTCCTCGACCAGGTGGGAGACGCGGGCCTCCATCTCGCCCACGAAGTCGAGGGCCACCACCCCGGCCACCTGCTTGAGCGCGTCGAGGTGGTACGGCAGCACCACCTTGTCCAGCTCGGCCACCACCCACGACGGCCCGACCAGGTAGCCCAGGCGGGCCGCGGCCATGGACCACGTCTTGGAGAAGGTGCGGGTGACGACCAGGGGGACGCCCTCCCCCACCAGCTCCAGGGCCGACCACGGGGCGAACTGGCCGTAGGCCTCGTCCACCACCAGCAGCCCGGGCACCAGGCCCAGGACCTCGGCCACCACCTCCGGGGCCTCGACCATGCCGGTGGGGTTGTTGGGCGAGCACAGGTAGGTGAGGGCGGGATCGGCGCCGGCCAGCACCCGGCGCACCTCGTCCCGGTCGAGGGAGAGGTCGGCGGCCCGCTCGCCCTCGGCCACGGTGGCCCCGGTGATGCGGGCGATGTGGGAGTGGAGGGCGTAGGTGGGCTCGAACACGGCCACCGACCGCCCGGGCCCGGCGTAGGCCAGGGACAGGGTCTGGAGCACCTCGTTGGACCCGTTGGCCACGAACACCTGGGCCGGCTCGACGCCGTGGAGGGCGGCGATGCGGGCCCGCAGGGCGGTGGCCCCCCGGTCGGGGTACCGGTGCCAGTCGACCCGGGCCACGGCGGCGGCCACCGCCTCCAGGAAGGCGGCGGGCGGCGGGACCGGCGACTCGTTGGTGTTGAGCCGGACCTCCACGTCGACCTGGGGCGAGTGGTAGCCCTCCACCAGGGACAGGTCGGGGCGCGGCTGGACCAGCGGGGTCATGGCGAGGGCGCCAGGCGGCGGCGGACGGAGTCGGCGTGGGCCGGCAGGCCCTCGGCCTCGGCCAGGGCCATCACGTGGGGACCGACCAGGGCCAGGGCCTCACGGTCGAGGGTGACCACGTGGACGTCCTTGGTGAAGTCGGTGACGGTGAGGGCCGAACCGAACCGGGCCGTGCCCGCGGTGGGCAGGACGTGGCTGGGCCCGGCCACGTAGTCGCCCACCGAGGCCGGGGCCCACGGCCCCACGAACACCGCCCCGGCGTGGCGGACGGCCGCCACCACCTGGTCCGACGCCGTCGTCTCGCAGATGACCTCCAGGTGCTCGGGGGCCACCAGGTTGACCACCGCCGCGGCCTGGGCCGGCCCGTCGACCAGGGCCAGGTGGCCGCCGGCGGCGAAGGTGGCCTCGATGTCGGCCCGGCGGGGGGAGGTCGCCACCTGGGCCGCGATCTCGGCATCGACGGCATCGGCCACGGCCTCGTCCCAGGTGATGAGCCAGGCCCGGCCGCCGGGGCCGTGCTCGGCCTGGAGGATGACGTCCACCGCGGCCAGGGCCGGCGGGGCCGAGGCGTCGGCCACCACGATGACCTCGGACGGGCCGGCGAAGGCGGAGGGCACGCCGACCCGGCCCTCCCCGGCCACCTGGCGCTTGGCCTCGGCCACGTACACGTTGCCCGGCCCCACGATGACGTCGACGGGGGGGATGGACTCGGTGCCGTAGGCCAGGGCGGCGATGGCCTGGGCCCCGCCCACCCGGTGGACCTCGGCCACGCCGGCCACCGCGGCGGCGGCCAGGGTCAGGGCCGGGACCTCGCCGTCGGGCCCGGGGGGCACGCACAGGACGACCTCCGGCACCCCGGCCACCCGGGCCGGGATGGCGGTCATGAGCACGGTCGAGGGGTACAGGGCCCGGCCACCGGGCACGTAGCAGCCGGCCCGGTCGACGGGCTGGGCCCGCCCGGCGATGGTGATGCCGTCCCTCCGGTAGGTGGTGGCCGGCCGGAGCTGGTGGCGGTGGAAGTCCTCGATGCCGGCCGCCGCCGCCTCCAGGGCCGCGCCCACCTCGGCCGGCACCGCGGCCCGGGCCGCGGCCAGGGCCGCCTCGGGGACCCGGGTCTCGGCCACGTCGACGCCGTCGAAGCGACTGGTGAGCTGGCGCACCGCGGCGTCGCCGCCAGCCCTGACCGCCTCCAGCACCTCGCGCACCGCGGCCCGGGGGCCGTCGCCGTCGAGGGCCACCGGGGGCAGGAGGTCGGCGAGCGCGCCGTCGGCGACGCCACGCAGGTCGAGGCGGGTGAGCACGGCAGCACGCTACCGAAGCCAGGAGGGCCGTCCCCCACCGGTTCCGGCCGCCACACTGGGACGATGGCCGCCCCCGACATGCCCACCACCGCCTCCCTCAGCACCATGACCTCGCAGGTCGACGAGCTCCTGGCCCGCACCCTGGTCGGGGCCCGGGCCACCGACCGGGACGGCACCGAGGCGGTGTCGGCCGCCCTGTACGACGCCGAGCGGGCCCTGCGGTCGGCCCGCCGGGCCCTGGAGGCCGCCGGGCGCAGGCTGGGGTGAAAAAGACGACGGGGGCGCCAGAGGCGCCCCCGTCGAGGCGACACCGGGCGGCGGATCCCAGCGTCGCAGGAACCAGGTGGCGGGAACCTGGTCAGCCGTCATCATACGCACGTAGACCCGGACCCCGTCCAGCCCTTCGACCCGCCCGCCGGGTCTTTTCTTTGGCAGTTGCTGTCCCGATGTCGGGATCAGGGCACCTGACCGGCCGAGGGGCAGACGTCGGCCAGCACGCACTCCCCGCAGCGGGGCGACCGCGACCGGCAGGTGGCCCGGCCGTGGAGGATGAGGCGCAGGCTGAACATGCCCCGCTGCCCCGCCGGCACCAGGGGGTTGAGGGCCCGCTCGGCCCGCACCGGGTCGGTCTCCTCGGTCAGGCCCAGGCGGCGCGACACCCGGCCCACGTGGGTGTCGACCGGCAGGCCGGGCTGGCCCAGGGCCACGGTGCGCACCACGTTGGCCGTCTTGCGCCCCACCCCCGGGATGGTCACCAGGTCGGACATGCGGGACGGCACCTCGCCCCCGAAGCTTGTGTCGACGGCGTGGGCCATGCCCAGCAGGCTCTTGGCCTTGTTGCGGAAGAACCCGGTGGGGCGGATGAGCTCCTCCACCTCGCCCGGGTCGGCCCCGGCCAGGTCGTGGGGCGTCGGGTAGCGGGCGAAGAGGGCCGGCGTCACCAGGTTGACCCGCTCGTCGGTGCACTGGGCCGACAGGATGGTGGCGGCCAGCAGCTCGTACGCGTTGCGGTGGTCGAGGGCGCAAAGCTCGGTCGCCGTCCCCGGGTACAGCTCGCCGAGCCGCTCGTGGACCACCCGAGCCCGGCCCTGGGGGGAGCGAGGGCGAGCCATGCCCGGAGAGTAGGCCGGTAGGGTCGCCGCCGTGCCCGGCCCCCCCGACCTGCGCCTCACCGAGGCCGGCGGCGAGGTGGCCGACGGACCGGCCGCCGGCCTGCGGGCCCGGGCCCGGGTGCGGGGTGGCGACCTGTGGATGGCCACCGATCCCCTGCCCGCCGGGACCGGCCCGGCCGCCGCCGCCGCATCCGCCCTCCTGGACGCCCTGGCCACCCGGGCCCTGGCCGCCGGGGCCCCGGCCGCCCACTGGGAGACCGAGGACGACGAGTCCACCGTCGACGCCGTGGCCACCGCCGCCGGCCTGCCCGCCCAGCGGGCCATCCTCCACCTCCGCCGCCCCCTCCCCCTGGAGGACGGCCTGGTGGCCGTCACCGCTCCCGTCGCCGTCCGGCCCCTACGCCCCGGCACCACGGACGAGGAGGCCTGGGTGCGGTGCAACAACCGCTCCTTCGCCGGCCACCCCGACCAGGGCCACGAGACCGTGGCCTCGCTGCGGGCCACCATGGCCGAGCCCTGGTTCGACCCGGCCGGCCTGCTGGTGGCCGACGGCCACCCCCCGGTCGACGAGGGCGGCGACCTGGACGGCTTCTGCTGGACCAAGGTCCACCCCGCCGACGGCGACGGCCCTCGCCGGGGCGAGATCTACGTGATCGGCGTCGACCCCTCGGCCGGGGGGCGGGGCCTGGGCCGGTCCCTGGTGGTGGCCGGCCTGGCCCACCTGGCCGCCGGAGGCGTGGGCCTGGCCCTGCTCTACGTGGACGCCGACAACGCCCCGGCCCGCCGCCTCTACGACGGCCTGGGCTTCACCCTCCACCGCACCCGCCGGGTCCGCACCCGCCGCGCCGGCCCCGGGCTCCCACCCGGTCAGGGCCGGACCGAGTAGGGCTCCTCCCCGGGCCGTGCCGCGCCCGGCACCCACCGGAACGGGAGCGGAGCCCGCCACCAGATCCCCCGGTGGGCCCGCACGAGGCCCACCACGGAGATGCCCACGCTGTAGCCGACCGAGGCCAGCGTCAGCACCCCGATCACGACCAGGGCGACGACGCCCCCCGACGACCCGCCCGATTCGCTGGCGGCCAGGCCCACGAAGAGGATCGCCACCGAGACCAGGGCGAAGGGAAACGAGAGCACCAGGCCCACGAGGGCCAGGTTCAGGGCCTCAGCGGCGTGGTGCCGCACGAAGGGACGGTCCTTGGCCCCGAAGTAGAGCACCAGGGGACCGATCCAGGTGACGAGGCTCAGCCCCCACACCAACAGGGCCTGCGTCCGCTCGGCGGCCGGGTCCGCCCCGGGGCGCGGGGCGCGGCCCACCCCGGCGGCCACGGCCACCCGGGCCGACGTCCACGACAGGCCGTCCCACCACCACCAGGCCCCCTCGGCATCGGCGTACCAGCCCGGCTGCTCGGGAACGGTGGTGGCGTCCATGGCCGCAGGCTACGGCCCGGCCCCGGGGCGGGCGTACCCTCGGGGCGTGGTCCGGCCCTCCCGCTACGACGTCGACCGGGCCGCGCTGGGCGCCCTGCTGGAGGGCCAGCCCCGATACCGGGTCGACCAGGTGTGGACCGGCCTCCACCAGCGCCTGGCCGGGCCCGAGGAGATGACCGACATCCCCCTGGCCCTGCGGCGCCACCTGGCCGAGGCCCTGCCCGCGGGCCTGGCCCTGGCCACCGAGGCCACCGCCGACGGCGGAGACACCGTGAAGTGGCTGTGGAGCCTGGCCGACGGGGCCCGGGTCGAGACCGTCCTCATGCACTACCCGGGGCGGTCCACGGTGTGCGTGTCCAGCCAGGCCGGCTGCGCCATGGGCTGCGGCTTCTGCGCCACCGGGCAGGCCGGGTTCTCCCGCCACCTGAGCGCCGGGGAGATCGTCGAGCAGGTGGTGCGGGCCGCCCGCCGGGCCCGGGACGACGGGCGCCGCCTGGCCAACGTGGTGTTCATGGGCATGGGCGAGCCGCTGGCCAACTACGACGCCACCTGGGGCGCCATCCGCCGCATCCACGGCGACCTGGGCCTGGGGGCCCGGCACCTGACCGTGTCGACGGTGGGGATCGTGCCCGGCATCCGGCGCATGGCCGCCGAGGACCTGCCGGTCAACCTGGCCGTCTCGCTCCACTCGGCCGACGACACCCGCCGGGACGAGCTGGTCCCCATCAACCGCCGCTACCCGCTGGCGGTGCTGGCCGACGCCTGCCGCCAGCACGTGGAGGCCACCGGGCGGCGGCTCTCCTTCGAGTGGGCCCTGATCGACGGGGTCAACGACCAGCCCCGCGACGCCGCCCAGCTGGCCGACTACGCCAGGCCCCTGCGGGCGCACGTCAACCTCATCCCCCTCAACCCCACGCCCGGCTACCCCACCCGCGGCACCCCGCCGGCCGGGGTCGAGGCCTTCCGTGACGACTTGGCGGCCCGGGGCGTGAACGTCACCGTCCGCGACACCCGGGGCACGTCCATCGACGCCGCCTGCGGCCAGCTGGCCGCCGGGGCAGCCACCCCGCTGGCCGCCCCCACCGTCCGGCGAGCCCGGCGGTAGCGTCACCGGGGGGCAGCCGACCACCCGGAGCGACGTGATCCCCCGACGACGGAACGTGCAGCCGACGGCGCCCCCCGCTCGCCGCGCCCCGGCCGTCGTCCTGGTGGCGGCGCTGGCCGCCGCCGTCCTGGCCGGGGACCCGGCGGCCGCCGCGCTGCCCGGGCCGGCCCGGGCCCCGGGCCCGCCGCCGGTCCAGGCCCCGGAGCCCGACGTGCCCCTGCCCACCAACCCGATCTCGCCCCGGTTGGACGACGTGGGGCTGGCCAGCGACGAGCTGGACAGCCGCCGGGGCGTCCTGGACGAGGCCCGGGACCGCCGCGACGCCGCCGTCCGCCACCGCAACGAGCTGCGCCAGCGGCTGGTCGACATCGCCGCCGAGCGGGCGGCCACCGTCACCGCCCTGGAGCAGCGCCGGGCCGAGGAGGCCCAGCGGGGCGAGGAGCGGGCCGCCGCCGTCCGAGCCCACCGGCAGCGCGCAGCCGAGGCCAAGGAGGCCGGGCTGCGCCTGGGGCGGGCCCAGGACCGCCTGCGGGGGCTGCTGGTCGACTCCTACATGTCGGGCTCGACCGCGGTGGCCGACGAGCTGGCCGCCCTGTCCGGCACCGGCGGGATCAACGACTCGCTGGTGCGCCTGACCCTGGGCGAGTCGACGGTGGCCGGCCGGGCCCGCGACGTCGAGCAGCTGACCGTGGCCCGGGACGACGCCCTGGCCGCCCGGGGCCGGGCCCTCGAAGCCCGCCGCCGGGCCGAGCAGGCCGAGCGGGACGCCATCGCCGCCCGCCGGGCCACCGAGCAGCACATCGCCGACCTCGACGCCGAGGCCCGGCGCACGGTCGAGGACGAGGCCGTGGCGGCGGCCGACGTGCAGCGCCGCGAGGGCGAGGTCCTGGTGGCCCTGGACCGGTTGGGCCCGGCCCGGCTACGGGCCGACGTGGTGGGGCTCGACTTCCAGCTGGTGGCCCTCGACGCCTGGGTGAAGGCGGCCGACACCGCCCCCTGCCGCCTGGAGTGGTGGGCCCTGGCCGGCATCTCCAAGGTCGAGGGGCGCCACGGCACCTACGGGGGCGGCACCCTCACGGCCCGGGGCCGGCCCACCAGGGCCATCATCGGGCCCCGCCTCGACGGCGGTCCCTTCGCGGTGGTGGGCGACAGCGACGGCGGGGCCTGGGACGGCGACGCGGCGTACGACCGGGCCGTGGGCCCCATGCAGTTCATCCCCTCGACGTGGCGGGCGTGGTCCCGCGACGGCGACGGCGACGGCACCGCCGACCCCCAGTCGTTCTACGACGCCACCGCGGCGGCCGCCGCCTACCTGTGCGCCGGGCGCAGCGACCTGACCGACGAGGCCCAGCTGCGGGCCGGCTACTTCTCCTACAACCACTCGGGGGCCTACGTGGAGGCCGTGCTGGCCGAGGCCCGCCGCTACCAGGCCGCCCTCACCGTGCCGGCGGTGCCGCCGGCCCCCGCGGGGGGCTAGCGGACCAGGACGGTGAGGTCCTCGGCCCGCACCGCGTCGACCAGGTGCTCCCCCGGGGCCACCTCGGAGCCGGGCCACACCACCGAGCGCACCACACGGGCCCCCTCGCCCACCACCGCGCCCACCCCCACCACGCTGCCACCCCCCGACCAGTCCCGGTTGGCGGCCAGGTAGTCGGCCGGGGTGCCGCAGTCCACGAACGGCCCGTCGTGGACGGCCAGGTCGAGGGTGCCGGCCAGGCGGGCCGCCCGCCAGGCCACCTCGTAGAGGCCCGAGGGCTCGGTCCCCAGGGGCGCCACCGCGGCCCACGGCATGAGGGCGGCCCCGCAGTAGCGGAGGGGTCCGAAGTCGCCCCGGGCGGCATCCACCACGCACAGCAGGCGGGTGCGCTCGCCGTCCCAGCCGGCCACGAACGGGCCCAGGTCGGCGGGCAGCCAGGCGTCGGCGTTGGTGACCAGCACGGGGCGACCGTCGACCCACTCCCTCAGCAGCCCCAGCGCCCCGGCCGTGCCCCGGGCCTGCCCCTCCTCGACCGAGACGTGCACGGCGGCGCCGGCCCGGGCCAGGTGGGCCTCCATGGCCTCGCGGCCGTGGTGCACGTTGACCGCCACCGGCGCCCCGGCCACGGCCGCCACCCGGGCCACGGCGTGGTCGACCAGGGGCCGATCCCCGACCGGGCACAGGGCCTTGGGGCGGCGCCGGGTCAGGGGCCGCAGACGGGTCCCGGCTCCGGCGGCCAGGACGACGGCTGCCAGACTGTCAGCCATGCCCTTGCACCGGTGGAGCAACCAGTCCCTCCCGCAGACCCTGCAGATCGGGATGTTCCTGCTCTACATCGACGCCGTCTTCGGCCTGTTCGGCAAGGTGTTCGTGTTCCCCGTCGGCACCGCCCTGGTCGTCGGCTCGGCGGCCGCCGGGCTGGGCATCGCCAACGAGCGCCGGTGGGGCTGGGTGCTGGGCGTGGTCGTCTCGGCCGTGGGCCTGCTCTTCGCCCTGCTCACCTTCGGCGTCGCCGGCCTCGACGCCGTGCTGGGCCTGCTGTTCGCCGGCGCCCAACTCGCCCTCCTGGTCCACCCGCAGAGCCGGAGGCACCAGAAGGTCTGGTTCTCCTAGGCGGGCCACGTGGGCCATGATGCCCCCATGACCACGACGATCCAGGGCATCGCCGGCCTCGAGGAGCTGGTGGGCACCCACCTCGGCTACTCCGACCCCATCGAGATCACCCAAGAGCAGGTGAACACGTTCGCGGAGGCCACCGGCGACCACCAGTGGATCCACGTCGACCCGGAGCGGGCCAAGGCCGAGTCGCCCTTCGGCGGCCCCATCGCCCACGGCTACCTCACCCTCTCGCTGGGACCGACCCTGGCCCCCCAGATCATGCGGGTCGAGGGCGTGGCCATGGGCGTCAACTACGGCTGCGACAAGGTGCGGTTCCCGTCGCCGGTCCCGGTCGGCGCCAAGCTCCGCCTCGGGGCCACCCTCGACGGGGTCGAGCGCATCGCCGGCGGGGCCCAGGTCTCGATGACCTTCACCTTCGAGGTCGAGGGCGCGTCCAAGCCCTCCTGCGTGGCCAGCATCATCTTCCGCTACTACGAGTAGGCGGATTCCCGCCCGGTCCGGGCCCCTGGCTACCGTCACCGCGCATGGCCGGGACGTGGAACCTGGCTGACCTCTTCGAGGCGGTGGTCGATCGGGTCGGCGAGCGCGAGGCGGTGGTCTCCCCCGCCACCCGGCTCTCCTACGCCGACCTGGACGAGCGGGCCAACCGGCTGGCCCACGTCCTGGCCGCCCACGGCGTGGCCCGGGGCGACCGGGTGGGCCTGGCCCTCCGCAACGGCCACGAGCACCTGGAGAGCCTGCTCGGCGCCTACAAGCTGGGGGCGGTGCCGTTCAACGTCAACTACCGCTACACGGCGGCGGAGATGGCCTACCTGTTCGCCGACGCCCGGCCCCGGGTGGTGCTCCACGGGCCCGACCTGGGCGAGGCCGTCGAGCCGGCGGTGGCCGAGCGCCGGGCCGCCGGCGACGCGGTGACGCCGCTGGTGGGCCGGGGGGCGCCCCACGAGGAGCGGCTGGCGGGCGCGGACCCGGCCCGGCCCGACGGCGCCGGGCGCCGCGGGGACGACCTGTACCTGCTCTACACCGGCGGCACCACCGGCATGCCCAAGGGCGTGGAGTGGCGCCACCAGGACATCGTGGTGGCGGCCATGGGCGCCGGCTCGGGGGCCATGGTCGACGCCGGCCGCGCCCCGCGCCGGCCGGCCACGCCGGCCGCCATGGTCCAGCAGGCGGCGGCCGGACGCTCCCGCTGCCTGCCCGCCTCGCCGCTCATCCACGGCACCGCCCAGTGGGTGGCCCTGGCCACGCTGCTGGCCGGGGGCACGGTCCTGACCATCCCCGACTCCACCTTCGACCCGGCCCAGCTCTGGGACCACGCCGCGGCCGAGGCGGCCACGCTGGTCGTCATCGTGGGCGACGCCTTCGGCCGCCCTCTGGCCGACGCGCTGGCCGCCCACCCCGACCGTTGGGAGCTGGGCGCCCTGGTGGCCGTGGTCTCGGGCGGGGCCGTGCTGTCCCCGGCGGTGCGCGACGAGCTCAGCGCCCACCTCCCGTGGGCCGCCATCGTCGACGGCTACGGCACCTCCGAGACCGGTGGCCAGGGCAACGCCGTGTGGTGGCCGGGCCGCCCGGCGGCCGAGCGCACCCGGTTCCCCCTGGGCGACCACACCGCCGTCCTCGACCACGAGGGCAGCCCCCTGGTGCCGGGCATCGACACCGGGCGCATCGGCCTCATCGCCCGCCGGGGCCACATCCCCCTGGGGTACCGCAACGACCCGGTGCGCACGGCCCAGACCTTCCCGGTGCTCGACGGGGTGCGGTGGGCGGTGCCCGGCGACCTGGGCCGGGTGGAGGACGACGGCACCGTCACCCTGCTGGGCCGGGGGGCCAGCTCCATCAACACCGGCGGCGAGAAGGTCTTCCCCGACGAGGTGGAGGCCGTCCTCAAGGCCCACCCCACCGTCTTCGACGCCGCCGTGGTCGGCGTGCCCGACGAGCGGTGGGGCGAGCGGGTGACGGCGGTGGTGGCCCCGCGCGCCGGTGCCACCCTGGACCGGGCCGACCTGGAGGCCCACTGCCGCGACCACCTGGCCGCCTTCAAGGTGCCGCGCCGCCTGGTCGAGGTGGCCGCCGTGCGGCGCCTCCCCTCCGGCAAGGCCGACCACGCCTGGGTCCGGGCCGTGGCCCGCACCGGTCCCGCCCCGCGCGACGAGGCCCCCACCGGCTCCTGACCGGCCCTCAGCCCCCCGGCGCCCCCCGGGCCCGGAGGACGACGGCGGCCGTGGGCCCGTCGAGGCTCGAGGCCCGCCGGTCGAGGCGGTAGCCGGCCGGGTGGTCGAAGGCGGCCAGGCCGGCCGGGTCGTCCAGGCCGGTGGCCACCAGGTGGCGGACCAGGGCCCCCTTCAGCAGCTTGTTCCAGTGGCTCACCGTGGCCCCCTCGGCGGTGACGAACCGGACCGTGATGCGCCGGGCCCAGGGCACCGCGCCCGGGTCCCACGCCGCGGCGTGCTCGGCCGGGAGCAGATCCCACACCACCCGGCGGGCCAGGCGGTCGGCCAGGGCGGCGGTGAGCCGGGGCCGCCACCAGGTGGAGAGCCGGCCCAGGGGGGCCAGGCGGGCGCCCATCTCCAGCCGGTGGTCGGGCACGGGGTCGGCCGGGGCCACCACCCCGCCCAGGCCGGAGAAGACGAGGGCGGTGGCCCGCAGCCGCCGCCGGGCCGGGGCCGGCAGCGAGCCGGGGTCCAGCTCCCGGTACAGCACCCCCGCGTAGCGCTCCAGCGCCGGCCGGGTGGGCGCCGCGGCCACGGCCCGGCCGCCCGGGTCGAGGGCGGCCAGGACCTCGGCCCGGGCCCCGTCCAGCTCGGGCAGGGCCCCCGCGCCGGGCTGCCACGGCGGGCCCGACCCGCCGGGGGCGGTGGCCTTGGACGGCGGCAGGAGGATGGCGAAGGCGCGGGCCACGGCGGCCGATCCTGGCACGGGCGCCCCCCCGGTCCGTCGCCGGCCCGGGCCCGCCCGTATCCTCGCCGTCGTGAGCACCCCCGTCACCCGCTCGGGCCGCCCGCTGTCCCGCGGCGCCCTGCCCGACGCCGACCACCTGCCCACCGGCGAGGAGAAGGTCCGGGCCGTGCGGGCCATGTTCGACACCATCGCCCCCCGCTACGACCTGGTGAACCGGGTCATGACCTTCCGCATGGACGTCGGGTGGCGACGGCGCAGCGTCCGGGCCCTGGCCCTGCCGGCCGGCTCGCGGGTGCTGGACCTGGCCTGCGGCACCGGCGACCTGTGCACCGAGCTGGTGCGCTCCGGCCACCGGCCCGTGGGGGTCGACCTGTCGTTCGGGATGCTGGTGGCGGCCCGGACCCGGGCCCCGCTGGTCCACGCCGACGTCCTCGGCCTCCCGGTGCCCGACGGGGCCGTCGACGGGGTCACCTGCGGGTTCGCCCTGCGCAACCTGGAGGACCTGCCCCGCTTCTTCACCGAGCTGGCCCGGGTGGTGCGACCCGGCGGGCGCATCGCCCTGTTGGAGGTGGCCGAGCCCCCCAACCCGCTGCTCCGGTGGGGTCACGGCCTGTACTTCGGGAAGGTGGTGCCCCGCATCGGGGGGCTGCTGTCGGACCCGGCGGCCTACCGCTACCTGCCCCGGTCGGTGTCGTACCTGCCCTCCGGCGACCGGATGCTGGGGATGCTGGACCAGGTCGGCTTCGGCCAGGCCCGCCACGACCTCCTGTCGGTGGGCATCGCCCGCCTGGTCACCGCCACCCGCCTGCCGCCCGACGGGGCCCGGTGACCGCCCCGGCCCCGGCCGGCGGGCGCCTGGTGGCCCGCACCACCCGCCTGGACGTGGCCCCCGAGCCCCTGGCCGTGGCCGGGGGCGACGGCCTGCTGTTCAGCGCCCCGGGGGGCGAGGCGCTGGCCGGCCGGGGCGAGGCGGCCCGGGTCCGGCCCGAGGACGCCGCCGCCCTGCTGGGCGCGGCCCGGGTCGAGGACCCGGTGGGCCGGCCCGGCACCGGCCCCGTGGCCCTGGGCGCCCTGCCCTTCCACCCCGACGAGGCCGGCGCCCTGGTGGTGCCGGCCCTGGTGGTGGGCCGGGCCCCCGACGGGACGGCCTGGGTGACGACGGTGGGCACCGAGGACGCCCCGCCCGCCGACCCGGCCACCCTCGACGGCGCCCGGCTCCGGGCTCCCGACGTGCGGGGCCCCGGGCCCGGCTCGTTCGCGGTGGAGAGCGCCCGGTCGCCGTCGGACTGGTGCGGCGCGGTGGCCGAGGCCACGGCCCGCATCCGGGCCGGTGGGCTGGACAAGGTGGTGCTGGCCCGCGAGGTCCGGGTCACCGCCGATGCCCCCTTCGACCTGGCCGCCGTGCTGCGCCGCCTGGCCCTCGGGTTCCCCGGTTGCCACCTGTGGTCCGTCGACGGGTTCGTGGGGGCCAGCCCCGAGCTGCTGGTGGGCCGGGACGGCGACCGGGTCCGGTCCCAGCCCATGGCCGGCACCGCCCCCCGGCGGGGTGACCCGGTGGCCGACGCCGACGCCGTGGCCGGCCTGCTGGCCTCGCCCTCGTACCGGCACGAGCACCAGGTCACCATCGACGCCGTGTACGACGCCCTGGTGCCGTTCTGCTCCTTCCTGGACTTCGAGGCCGAGCCGTCGGTGGTGGCCCTGCCCAACGTGACCCACCTGGCCACCACGGTGTCGGGGGTGCTGTCGTCGCCCCCGGCCTCGGTGCTGGACCTGGTGGCCGCCCTCCACCCCACCCCGGCGGTGTGCGGGCGGCCGCGGGCCGCGGCCCTGGCCGCCATCGCCGAGCTGGAGGGCTTCGCCCGGGGGCCCTACGCCGGGGCCGTGGGCTGGACCGACCGCCACGGCAACGGCACCTGGGCCGTGGCCATCCGCAGCGCGGTGGTGGACGGGGCCGAGGCCCGGGTGTTCGGCGGCAACGGCATCGTGGCCGACAGCGATCCCCCCACCGAGCTCATCGAGACCCGGGCCAAGCTCCAGGCCATGCTCTCGGTCCTGGTCCGGCCCTGACCGTCCTGACCGGAGCTGGCCCGACCGGATCAGGCCCAACCGGAGCGGGCCTGGCCGGATCGGCCCCTCAGGCGGCCAGGGGGGCGGCGGCCGAGCCCATGAGGTCGCGCAGGTTGTCGCAGTAGAAGCGCCGGCGGACCTCCTCCGAGGCGTCGCCCAGCGAGGCCTCGAAGCGCTCGATGGGCCGGCGCCCGCCCTCCACGTGGGGGTAGTCGGAGGAGAACAGGCACACCTCGGCGCCGGACTGCTCGATGATCCACCCGACGTCCTCGGTGGGGTACGGCGTGGCCCGCACCTGGCGCCGGACGTACTCGGTGGGCCGCAGCGACAGGGCCCGGAGGCGCTCCTCGTGGCGGCCGAAGGCCTCGAAGGCCGACTCCATCTGCCGGGTCCACGACGGCACCCAGACGGCCCCCTGCTCGATCACCCCGAAGCGCAGGTCGGGGAACCGCTCCAGCACCCCGTCGAAGATCATGGTGGCCAGGGTCTGGGCCGGCGGGCCGGGGATGCCCATGTAGTCGACCGAGCGGAAGTTCTCCTCGCCGCCGTGGAAGTCGGGCGGGACCGGCAACCCGTTCTCGACGTACGCGGGATCGATGAGGTCGCCGGTGCCCCCCACGTGGAACACGATCGGCAGGCCGGCCTCCTGGGCCCGGGCCCACACCGGGTCGAGACCGACGTGGCTGGGCGAGTGGCCCGGCGGGCAGCCCGAGGCCACCAGCAGGGCGGCCGCCCCCATGGCGATGGCCTCCTCGGCCATGGCCGCGGCCCGGTCCAGGTCGACCAGCGGCACGTAGCAGGTGGGCAGGAGGCGATCATCCACCGAGCAGAACTCGACCATGCCCCGGTTGTGGGCCCGGGCCGTGCCGTAGGCCAGGTCCAGGTCGCCGCCGTGCTCCCAGTCCCGCAGGCGGCGGTTGTGGAAGGTGTTGAACACCAGCTGGCTGGAGAAGCCCAGCAGGTCCAGGGCCCGGGGCCGGTCCTCGGCCAGGAACGAGCCGGTGGCCGCGAAGTTCTTGCGCCGGATGATCTCGGCCTCCTCCTCGGCCCGGTAGGCGTCGGAGCGGTGGCGCTGGGCCAGCTGGTCGAAGGCGGCCCGGAGGTCGCGCTGCTGCGCCTCGGGGTCGCCGGTCTGGCGCAGCTCGTTGCCCCCCGGGTAGCGCAGGGGGGCGATGCGGTCCCGCACGTCCGGGTCGGCGTGGTCGCGCAGCCACGTCGGCGTCTCCATGATGTGGGCGTCGGCGTCGTGGACGATGCGCCCGCTGCTGTACGGCATGCCCGCCAGTCTGGCCACGCGGTCCCGCCCGTGCTCGGCACCCGGGCGGCGGGCCTCAGGACGGGTCGAGGGCGGCGGCCACCGTGGTGTGGACCCGGCGGTGGACCTCGACGTTGGCGGCCCGGTCGGTGACCACCCGGACCAGGCGGACCCCCCCGGCCCGCAGGGAGGCCACCACCGCCGGCCCCACCTCGGCGGCGCCGGCCGGCTCCACCGTGACCAGGCCGTGGGCCGCGGCCAGGACCCGCAGGTCGACCCCGTGGGGGGTGCCGAACAGGGCCTCGAACGTGGGCCCGCCGGGCTCGGTGGCCTGGGGCAGGAACGAGAAGATGCCGCCGCCGTCGTTGTCCACCACCACCACGGTCAGGTCGACGCCTCGGGCCGCCGCCCCCAGCAGGGCGTTGCCGTCGTGGAGGAGGGCCACGTCGCCCACCAGGCAGGCGGTGGGCCGCCCGGTGCCCAGGGCCACGCCCAGGGCGGTGGAGGCCACCCCGTCGATGCCGTTGGCCCCCCGGTTAGCCCACACCCGCACCCCGCTGCGGGGCCGGCCGTACCACTCCAGGTCCCGCACCGGCATGGAGGACGAGACCACCAGCTGGTCGCCGTCGGCCAGGGCGGCCAGCACGGCGCGGGCCACCCCGGGCTCGGTGGCCTCCGGGTGGCCGGCCAGGCACGCGGCGATGGCGCCCTGGGCCGCGGCCTCGGCCGTCGCCCACCGCTCGGGCCAGCCCGGCTCGGTGGCCGGGGCCACCAGCACGCCCGCCCCGTCGGCGGCGCCCATGGCCTCGACCAGGCCGGCGGCCGGGGCCGCCACCCGGAGGGCGGTGTCGAGGGCCGGGTCGGACCACCCCACCGGTTGGACCCGCACGTGGGTGGCCCCGCTGCCGGCCAGCCACTCGGCCACCACCCGCGACGCCGGGGGCGCCCCCAGGTGGAGCACCACGTCGGGCCGGAGGGCCTCGGCCGTGGGCCCGTGCCGGAGCAGGGCGTCGGCCGCCGCCACCACGGCCGCCCCCCGCACGCCGTGGCCCTCCAGGCCGGCCCGCACCCTCGCGTCCAGCAGCAGGGGCCAGCCCAGGGCCGAGGCGATGCGGGGGGCGGCGTTGGCCACGCTGCCGGGCCCGGACACCGGAGCGCCCGGTTCGGCCCCGGCCACCACCACGCCCCGGCGGGCGGTGCGGAGGACGGCATCGAGGGCCCGGAGGTCGGGCCCGATCCGGCGGGGGGCCGTCGTCGTCCACGGGGCGCCGCCGGCCCGCCCCTCGGGGAGGGTCCCGGCCGTGCCCACCAGCGGCTCGCGGAAGGCCAGGTCCAGGTGCACCGGCCCCGGCCCGGGACCTCCGCCCGTCCCGGTGGCCTCCAGCACGGCCCGAGCCGCGACGGCCCGCCACGTGCTCCGGGCCGCCGGGTCGGGCACGCCGGGGGCGTGGGACCAGCGGGTGGCCGGCCCGAACAGGCGGTGCTGGTCGATGGTCTGGGGGGCGCCCACGTCGCCCAGCTCCGGGGGCCGGTCGGCGGTCACGGCCAGCAGGGGCACCCAGGCGTGGTGGGCCTCGACCACCGCCGGGTGGAGCTCGGCCGCCGCCGTGCCGCTGGTGGTCAGGACCACGGCGGGACGGCCGGTGGCCAGGCCCAGGCCCAGGGCGGTGAAGGCCCCGGCCCGCTCGTCGTGGTGCACGTGCACCCGTATCCGCTCCTCGGCGGCCAGGGCCAGGGCCATGGGCGTGGACCGGCTGCCCGGGCACACCACCGCGTCGGTGACCCCGGCCCGGGCCCACTCGTCGACCACGGTGGCGCAGAAGGTGGCGGCCACGTCCTGCGGGAGAGGGGCTCCGTCGGTCACACGGGCAGCGTAGGAGCGGCGCCGGGGGACCCCGGTACCGTGGCCGGGTGCTGCACGTCGCCCCCCCGGTGGGCCCCGAGGGCGGGGCGGCCCTGGTCCTGCTGCACGGCTTCACCCAGACCGGCGCGTCGTGGGACCCACTGGTGCCGGCCCTGGCCGCCCGGCACCGGGTCCACCGGGTGGACCTCCCCGGCCACGGCGGCTCCGCAGACCTCGAGCTCGACCTGGCCGACACCGCCGCGGCCCTGGCCGGACCGCTCGGGCCGGCCACCTGGCTGGGCTACTCCATGGGGGGCCGGGTGGCCCTGCGCCTGGCCCTCGACCACCCCGAGGCGGTGGAGGGCCTGGTCCTGGTGGGGGCCACGGCCGGCCTCGACGACCCCGCCGAGCGGGCCGCCCGCCGGGCCGCCGACGAGGAGCTGGCCCGCACCGTCGAGCGGGACGGGGTCGACGCCTTCCTGGACCGGTGGCTGGCCCAACCGCTGTTCGCCACCCTGGACCCCGAGCGGGCCGGCCGGGAGGCCCGCCGGGCCAACACCGCGGCCGGCCTGGCCGCCTCGCTGCGCCGCTCGGGCACCGGCACCATGGACCCGCCGTGGTGGGACGAGCTGCCGGCCCTGGGCCGGGCCGGCGTCCCGGTCACGGTGGTGGCCGGGGAGCACGACGACCGCTTCCGGGCCCTGGGGGCCCGCCTGGCCGACGGCATCGGGCCCACGGCCACCACCGTCATGGTCCCCGGCACCGGCCACGCCTGCCACCTGGAGGACCCGGACGGCTTCCTGGCTGCCGTCGGTCCCGCCCTGCCCTGAGCGCGACCCGGCCCGAAAACGGTAGCGACCCCGGCGCCGTCCGGCCGAAGCCGGGCGGCGGCCGGGGCCACCGGGCGGACGAGGATCCACCATGCGATCGGTGCGCAGCGTTAGCTTCGCTCTGATCACTCACATCGCCCGTCGGAGCCGAAGCTCCGGCGGGCGATGCCCGTTACCCGGCCTCGCAGGTGGCCCGAAGGCCCCCGGCGCGGCGGGCGGCAGATCTCGTCCTCCACGGCGGTGGTCGGCTCCTCGGTCCCCGGTGTCGGTGCCCCGGGGCGAACCCCGTGGTCGTGCTCCGTGTCCCTCGGCGCTTCCGTGCCGCTGCAGTACGGGGACTTTGCGCGATCAGCGCGACGGGGTCAAGGGCTTCGGGCCAGGTTCGCGAGATCCACAGGGTTGTCCCCCGCGCCACCGCCCTGGTCCCCAGGGAGGCACCCCGTCGTCCACCGTCCACCCACAGCATCGCCCACACCCCCGCGCCGGCCGCCCCGAACAGCCGTACGGGGCTCAACCCCAGGCCGCCAGCCCGGCCGCGAAGGCCACGCCGAAGACGAGCTGGACCCGGCCGGTGGCCACCAGCACCGGGATCAGGGCCGGCCCCCGAGCCCCGCCCAGCACCGCGGTGACCGGCTTCTGGGCCAGGAGCACGGCGACCAGGGCCACGCCCCCCGAGGGCCGGCCCCCGAGCCCGGCCACCAGCGGCACCAGCACGAAGGCCCCGGCCACCAGGCCCACGTAGAGGCCCCGGGTCCGCCGGTCCCCCAGGCGCACGGCCAGGGTGCGCTTGCCCACCTCGGTGTCGCCGGGGATGTCGCGCAGGTTGTTGGTGACCAGGAGGGCGGTGGCCAGGAGGCCCACCGGCACCGAGGCGGCCAGGGCCAGGCCGTCGAGCCCCCCGGTCTGGACGTACGCCGAGCCGGCGGTGGCCACCACCCCGAAGAAGGTGAACACGAACACCTCGCCGAAGCCGGCGTAGCCGTAGGGCCGGGGCCCCCCGGTGTAGAACCAGCCGGCCGCCATGGCCAGGGCCCCCACCACCAGCAGCTCGGGCCCCACGGCCAGGGCCAGCGCCGCGCCGGCCACCCCGGCCACGGCGAAGGCGGCCACCGCGGCCCGCTTCACCGCCCCGGGGCGGGCCAGGCCCTGGCCCACCAGGCGCACCGGGCCGACCCGCCGCTCGTCGGCGTCGGTGCCCCGGATGCCGTCGCTGTAGTCGTTGGCGTAGTTGGTGGCCACCTGGAGGGCCAGGGCCACCACCAGGGCGGCGACCGCCCGCCACCAGACGAGGCCCCCCTCGACCTGGCCCACGGCGCAGGCCGTGCCCACGGCCACCGGGACCACGGCGGCGGGCAGGGTCCGCGGCCGGGCCCCGGCCAGCCACAGGCGCCACCCCTGGGGGCGGGCCGGGGCGGGGGGCGAGGTCGCGGTCACGGGCGCTTGGGGAAGCGCTCGAAGGCGGGCCGGCGCTTCTCCTTGAAGGCGTCCCGGCCCTCCTGGGCCTCCTCCGAGCCGTAGAAGAGGAGGTTGGTGTCGTGGGCCAGCTGCTGGATGCCGGCCAGGCCGTCCTCCTCGGCGTGGAAGCTGGCCTTCAGCAGGCGCAGGGCGAACGGCGAGAGGTGCAGCATGTCCCGGCACCAGCGCACCGTCTCGGCCTCCAGCTCCTCCAGGGGCACCACCGCGTTGACCAGCCCCCAGTCCAGGGCCTGGGCCGCGTCGTAGCGGCGGCACAGCAGCCAGATCTCCTTGGCCCGCTTCTGGCCGATCTGGCGGGCCAGGACCGAGGCCCCGAACCCGCCGTCGAAGGAGCCGACCCGGGGGCCGGTCTGGCCGAAGGTGGCGTTGTCGGCAGCGATGGTCAGGTCGCACAGCACGTGGAGCACGTGGCCGCCGCCCATGGCGTAGCCGGCCACCATGGCCACCACCGGCTTGGGCAGGCGGCGGATCTGGACGTGCAGGTCGGTGACCAGGAACCGGCCCACGCCCCGCTGGCCCACGGCGTCGTCGCCCACGTAGCCCGAGTCGCCCCGGGCCCGCTGGTCGCCGCCGCTGCAGAAGGCCAGGGGGCCCTCGCCGGTGAGGACCACCACGCCCACGTCGGGGTCCTCACGGGCCCGAGTGAAGGCGGCGATCAGCTCCTCCACCGTGTGGGGGCGGAAGGCGTTGCGGACCTCGGGCCGGTCGATGGTGATCTTGGCGATGCGCCCGCCGCCGTCACCGTCGGGGAAGGCCTCGGCCGTCTCGTAGCGGATGTCGGTCCACTCCCCCGCCGGCTCCCAGGCCAGGGCGGGGACGATGGTGCGGTCGGCGTCGGCGGGATCGGCCATGGCGGCGAGTCTCGCCCAGCGCCACCCTCGGACGCACCTCCGCCGCGGCCCGGCGGCCCGGCTCAGCCCCGGCCGGAGCTGATGATGCGGCGCAGGACCCGGCGACCGGCGTCGCCCTCCTCGGCCTCCCGGCCCTCGGCCGAAGCGGCGGCGGCCACGGCTCGGGCCGCGGCCGGGCTCAGGGCCTCGAGCTGGAGGGCGAGGTCGTCCTCGTCCATGGACGGCGTGGGCCAGTCCGGGGTGCCCTCGGCGCCGCCGTCGGGGGCGGCGCCCTCGGGCCCCGCCACCAGCTCGGGAGCGGGTTCCGGCTGGGGCTCCGGCTGGGCCTCGGGCAGCGCCTCGGGCAGCGTCGAGGCCTCCCCGCCCAGGTAGCGGTGGTCGCCGACCGGGCCCCCGGGGGGCGTGTCGAGGTCGACGGCCAGGCTGGCGTCCACCGCCACCGGCGGGTCCAGGGCGAAGGGGTCGTGGGCCAGGGGCTCGGCGTCGTAGGGGGCGAGGAGGTCGGCCAGGGCCCCGACCGGTGACGGGGCGTCGCCGGGGGCGGCCACCTCGTCGTCCACCGGCACCTCGTCCGGGACCGGGCCGGGGGCGAAGGGATCGCGGGCGAAGGGGTCGCCGGCGGGGAGCACGTCCACGGCCTCGACCGGGGCGATCGGGGCCTCGGCGGCCACGGGCTCGACCTCGGCGGCGGGGGCGTCGTCGGGCTCGTCCCGCTCGGCCGGCCCCACCTCGACCAGGCCCAGGTCGACCAGGTCCTTGAGGGCCAGGGCGGCCCCGACCTCGTCGAAGCCGAGGGCGGCGGCGAAGTCCCGGGCGGTGGTGCGGGGGACGATGGCCATGAGCTGGCGCCAGGTGGCGCGGCCGATGGCCACCTCGTCGGTGTCGAGCTCGGCCCGCAGCTGCAGGGTCACGTCCGGGGTCGGCACCAGGGCCTCGACCGGGCGCCACGCCTCCAACCGGGCCTCGGCGCCGGCCAGCACGTCCAGGGCGTCGAGGGCCTCGACGGGCTCGTCGGGCCCGCCGTCGGGCTCGAAGCGGAAGGTGCCGTCGGTCAGGCGCAGCAGGGCGAACAGGGCGCTCTCGGCGCCGCCCGGGTCACCCCCGACCAGGTCGCCGTCGACGAACCACAGGCGGCCCGAGCCGCGGTCGCCGTCGATGGACAGCTCGCCCGTCTTGGTCGTCGTCGCCAGCAGCCGCACCAGGTCGGCGAGAGCGAACGTGTCGAGGGTGCCCTGCAGGGCCATGGCCCACCTCCATGTCGAACGGGACCGGTCCCCATCGGCAGGCCGACCCCGGCCTTGAGGCCCGATCCGCGGGTCAGTGGCGGGCGGCCAGGGCGGCTACCGCGGCGGCCGACATGACCTCCACCGGCGGGTCCTCGCCGGTCCAGCGCCGGAAGGCGTGGGCGGCCTGGTGGACCAGCATGCCGACGCCGGTCACGGGGACGGCGCCGGCGGCCCGGGCCGCGGCCAGCAGCGGCGTCTCCACCGGGTCGTAGACCAGGTCGGCCACCACCTGGCCGGGGCCCAGGCGGGCCGGGTCGACCGGCAGGGCGGTGTCGCCCCCCATCCCCTGGGGCGTGGCGTTGACCACCAGGTCGGCACCGTCCACGGCCTCGGGGCCGGCCACCTGGCCCACGGGGCCGGCCAGGGCCGCGGCCCGGGCCGCTCGCTCGGCGCTGCGGTTGGCCACGCCCACCGCGGCCGCCCCCCCGGCGGCCAGGGCGGCGATGACGGCCCGGGCCGCGCCCCCGGCCCCGACCACCAGGGCCCGCCGGCCGGCCGGGTCCCAGCCGTGGTCGACCCGCAGGGCGTCCAGGAAGCCGGGCCCGTCGGTGCTGTCCCCCTCCAGCTGGGTCCCCCGCCAGGCCACGCAGTTCACCGCGCCCAGGCGTTCGGCCCGGGGCGTCACCACGTCGACGGCGGCGGCCACCGCCTCCTTGTGGGGCATGGTGACCGACAGGCCGCCCAGCCGCAGGCTGCGCATGGCGGCCAGGGCGGCGGGGGCCCGCCCGGGGGGGACGGCCACCGCGAAGTAGCTCCAGTCCAGCCCCAGGGCGTCGAAGGCGGCGTTGTGGATCACCGGGGACAGCGAGTGCTCCACCGGCGAGCCGATGACCCAGCACACCCGCGGGTGACTCACCCGCACCCCAGGTCGGCGTCCTCGCACGCCTGCTTGGCGGCCAGGAACTCGTCCTCGCTGGCGGTGAAGAAGTGCTGGTCCTCGGTCTCCAGCACGTAGTAGAACCAGTCGCCCGTGGCCGGCGTGAGGGCCGCCTCGATCGAGGCCCGGCCCGGGGCGGCGATGGGGGTCGGGGGCAGTCCGGCCTGGCGGCGGGTGTTGTAGGGCGAGTCGCTCTCGAAGTCGATGGGCAGGCCGCTGATCTCGGACAGGTACCGGCTGGTGGCGTCGATGCCCAGCGGCTCCCCGGCCAGCAGCCGGTTGTAGATCACCCGGGCGATCTTGGGCGACTCCTGGGGGTTGCCGGTCTCGCGCTCGATGAGGGAGGCCACGGTGAGGACCTGGTACGGGGTGAGGCCGGGGGGGACGTCGTCGCCCCGGACACCTTCGGCGATCCCGGCCCGCTGGGCCTCGGCGTCGAGGGTGTCGACCATGCGCTCGACCAGCGAGCGGGGGGTGTCGAGGGGCCCGACCTCGTAGGTGGAGGGGAACAGCGTGCCCTCCAGCGAGGTCTGGTCGGCGGGCTGGTACTGCGAGCGGATCCCGGCGTCGGCCAGGGCGGCCCGGATCTGCTCGAGGGTGAACCGGGGCACCTCGTCGTGGATGCGGGCGATGACCTGCTCGACGGTGAAGCCCTCGGGGATGGTCACGTCCGTGGTCACCGGCGACCGGGGGCCGGCCCGCAGCACGGTCTCGACCTCGGCGAAGGACGAGCTGCGCCGGAACTGGTAGATCCCGGCCTGCAGGTCGATCTCCTTGTCCCGGATCCAGAACCGGAAGATGGTGGCGTTGGCCACCACGTCGGCGTCGCCCAGCAGGGAGCCCAGGTCGGTGAGGCGGGCCCCGTTGGGCACGGTGACGTCCACCACCGCCCCCGGCGGGCCCGGCGGGTCGACCTGGCGCTGGTACCAGCTCCGGCCCCCGACGGCCAGGGCCCCGAACAGCACCACGATGAGGCCCAGCACCACCAGCACCTTGGGCAGTCCCGCCCGCTCGCGGGGCATGTCGACGATGTCGTCGTCGGCTCGGGGCATGGGGGGCGTCACTCCTCGGCGTCGCCGGGTGGGGCGACGCGTCGCGTCATGGGGCAGCCGCCGTCGAGCCAAGCCTGGAGGAGCACGGCGGCGGCGGCGCGGTCCACCACCCTACGACGCGCCCGCTCGTCGAGGCCCGCCTCGGCCAGGAGGCGGTGGGCGGTGACGGTGGTGAACCGCTCGTCGTGGAGGACGACGGGCACCGCCACCGCCGCGGCCACGGCCCGCGCCTCGTCGACGGCCGACCGGGCCGCGGGGCCCTCGCTCCCGTCGAGCGACAGCGGGTAGCCCACCACCACCACCTCGACCTCCTCCTCGGCCACGATGCGGGCGATGTCGCGGACCAGCCGGGGCCGGTCGCGGGTGCGCTCCAGCACCTCGTAGGGGCTGGCCAGGCGACCCTCGGGGTCGCTCAGGGCCAGGCCCACCCGGACCGTGCCGGGGTCGATCCCCAGGGCCCGCACCCGCTCGCTAGCCCTGGGCGACCAGGCCGGCCGCGGCCCGGGCCTGGTCGAGGGCCTGGTCCAGGGCCTCGGGGTGGCGACCGCCGGCCACGGCCAGGTCCGCGCCCTTGCCCCCGCCCCCGCCCACGGTGCGGGCCGCCTCGGCGATGAGCTCGCCGGCGTGGAGGCCCGACCCCGGGGCCACGGCGGCCACCAGGGCCACGCCCCCGCCCTCGGGGGCGGCGCCCAGGACCACGCCCCGGATGCCGGGGCGGTCGCGGACGGCCAGGGCCAGGGTCCGCACCGCGTCGCGGTCCAGGCCGTCGGCCCGGGCCACGACCACGCCGTCCACGGCCTGGGCCGCCATCTCGGACGCGCCCCCGGCCGCCACCTGGGCCTTGAGCCCGCTGACCTCGTCGCGCAGGGCCTTGAGCTCGCCCAGCCGCTTCTCGATGCCCTCCAGCAGCTCGCCGGCCGGCACGCCGACCAGCTCCGCGGCCCGTCCCAGGGTGGCCTCCTCGGCCCGCAGGCGGTCGATGGGCCCGGTGCCGGTGACGGCCTCGATGCGGCGCAGGTTGGAGCCGATGGAGCTCTCGGACACGACCTTCATGGGCCCGATGTCGCCGGTGGCGGTGACGTGGGTGCCGCCGCACAGCTCGACCGAGTGGCGCCCGGCCTCCAGCACCCGGACCACGTCGCCGTACTTCTCCCCGAAGAAGGCGATGGCCCCCTTGGCCAGGGCCTCCTCCTTGGTGGCCTCGTAGTGGCGCACCGGGTCGTTGACCAGCACGGCCTCGTTGACCAGGTCCTCGATGCGGGTGATCTGCTCGGGGGTGACCGGCTCGTAGTGGCTGAAGTCGAAGCGGAACCGGTCGGGCGCCACCAGCGACCCCTGCTGCTTCACGTGGGGCCCCAGCACCTCGTGGAGGGCCCAGTGGAGCAGGTGGGTGCCGGTGTGGTTGCGCTTGATGGCGGCTCGGCGGGGGGCGTCGATGGCCGCCGTGACCCGGTCGCCCTCGGTGAGGGTGCCGTCGGTGATCCGGGCCCGGTGCCGGTGCAGGCCGGGCACCGCGAAGGTGGTATCGAGCACCTCGGCCGAGCCGGAGGGACCGGTGAGGGTGCCGGTGTCGCCCACCTGGCCGCCGGACTCGGCGTAGAACGGGGTGCGGTCCAGCACCACGTCGACCAGGGCCGGGTCGTCGCCCCCGGCCGGCACCACGGCCAGCACGGTGGCGTCGGTGGACTCCTCGTCCCGGCCGGTGAAGGTGGTGGGGCCGTGCTCGGCCACCAGGGCCTGGTAGGTGGCCTGGGCGTCGCCCCGCTCGGCCCCCTTGTTCTTGCGCCCGCCGGCCTTGGACTGGCGCTTCTGCTCGTCCATGGCCGTGTCGAAGGCGGCCCGGTCCACCGGGTGGCCCCGGTCCTCGGCGATCTCGGCCGTGACCTCGTAGGGGAACCCGTAGGTGTCGTGCAGGGTGAAGGCCACCTGCCCCGAGAGGGTGTCGCTGTCGGCCAGGTCGGCCATCTCGGCCTCCAGGATGCCCAGGCCGTTGCGGAGGGTGCGCCGGAACTGGGTCTCCTCCCGCTGCAGCACGCCCTGGACCACGTCCAGCCCGGAGCGGACCTCGGGGTAGGCGTCGCCCATGACCTCGGCCACGTGGCCGGCCAGGGGCACGGTGATCTCCTTCTCGACCCCCAACAGGTAGGCGAAGCGCACCGCCCGGCGGATGATGCGGCGGAGCACGTAGCCCCGCTCCTCGTTCGACGGGATGACCCCGTCGGCGATGAGGAAGGTCATGGTGCGGGCGTGGTCGGCCAGGAGGCGGAGGGCCACGTCGCTCTCGGCCGTGTCGCCGATGCGGCGCCCGGTGAGGGATTGGGCCGCGTCGACCAGGCGGCTGACCGAGTCGGCGGCGTAGAGCGACGGGCTGCCGGCCAGCACGCCCAGCACCCGCTCGAACCCGGCCCCGGTGTCGATGCCCTTGGAGGCCAGGTCGGACAGCTCCCCGTCGGCGCCCCGGTAGTACTGGGGGAACACCAGGTTCCAGAACTCGACGTAGCGCCGGTCGGCCTCCGGGTTGGCCGGGCCGCCCTCGGGGCCCAGGTCGGGCCCGAAGTCCCAGAACAGCTCGGAGCTGGGGCCGCAGGGGCCGACCTCGCCCATCTCCCAGAAGTTGTCGGCCCCCAGGCGCTGGATGCGCTCGGGCGCCACGCCCACGCCGTCGACCCAGATCTGGTGGGCCTCGTCGTCGCTGGTGTGGATGGTGACCCAGATGCGGTCGGGGTCGAGGCCCAGCCGCTCGGTCACGAACTCCCAGGCCCAGGGGATGGCCTCGTCCTTGAAGTAGTCCCCGAAGCTGAAGTTGCCCAGCATCTCGAAGAAGGAGAGGTGGCGGAGGCTGCGGCCGATGGCGTCGAGGTCGTTGTGCTTGCCCCCGGCCCGCACGCACTTCTGCACCGACGAGGCCCGGGGCGGGTCGAACGGCACCTGCTCCTCGCCCAGGAAGTAGGGCACGAACTGCATCATCCCCGAGTTGGTGAACATCGGGGCCGACGGGTGGTGCGGGATCAGGCCCGCCGACGGGACGGCCGTGTGCTGCTTCTCGGCGAAGAAGTCGGTCCAGGTTCGGCGCAGGTCGTCGGCGTGCATAGGCGCGGGCCAGCGTACTGGCCGCAACCCCTGGTCCCGGGACCGGTTCGCACTCCGCCCGCCCTCTTCGGCGGGTGCTCGCCGGTGCGACCGCTCAGCCGGCGCGACGCTCGGGGCGGTCGGGTGCCGCCTCGTCCGGCCCGGTGGGCCCGTCCGGCCCGGGACGCCGGAACCGCTGGTCGACCTGGGCCCGCATCTCGGCCTCGCGGGAGCGCATGGCGTCGACCCCCTCGGTGAGGGCGTCGCGCACCGCGGGGCCGACCCGGCGGGCGGCGTCGGTGGCCCGCTCCTGGACCTTCTCGGGCACGTACCGCTCGACGGCCACCTTGACCCGCCGCTGCACCCACAACGACGACCCGAGCCCGGCCGCGGTGCCGGTCACGAACCAGAACGTGCGCTTGGGCATGGGACGTCCTCCTCCGGGGCCGACGGGCGACCCCGCACCCTACCGAGCGGGAGGGAGGGCGCCGGCGGGGCAGGTGCTCCGTCGCCCGGATGCAGGCGGCGGGTGGCGGCACCGCCGGCCCCACCGTCACACCCCCTGCGTAGGGTCGGGGCATGGAACGGTCACGGGTGTGGCCGGTGCCGGCGGCCGTGGTCGGAGGTGCGGACTTCGACGCGCTGGTCGCCCTGGTGCCGGGTGCGTCGAGCGAGGAGGAGCTGCGCCAGGCATTGGTGATGGTCGATCGTCTCCGCGCCCGCCTGGACGGTGTGGCCGCCGGACTCGTGGGCTCGTTCGATGCCCGGTGCGTGTGGGCCGCTGATGGCGCTCGGGACGCGGCCGGGTGGGTGGCGGCTCGGACCGACGCGTCACGCTCGTCGGCGTCGGCGGAGGTGCGGGTGGCCCGGGCCGTGCGGGACATGCCGGCGGTGGAGGTCGCGGCGGTGACCGGGCGCCTGGGCCGGGAGAAGGTGCGAGCGCTGGCCTGGGCCCGCCAACCCGGCCTGGAAGAGGCGTTCGCGCTGTGCGAGGAGCAACTGGTCACCGAGGTGACCGGCACCACCGTGGCCGGCGCCTGGTGCTACCTCCGTCGCTGGGTGGCCGACGTCCGCGCCCGCCTCGGCGTCAACGAGCTCGACGGCGCGGCCCCGACGGAGGGCACCGGCCGCTCCAAGGTCACCCTCGCCACCGGGTTGGATGGCCGCTGGTTCGGGTCGCTCGACCTCGAAGCCGAGGACGGCGAGATCCTGGCCACCGCGGTCGACCACCAGGTCCAAGCCATGTGGGACCGCGGCGCCTTCACCGCCGAGGACGGCATGACCGCCCCCGAACGCCGAGCCCGCGCCCTGGTCGAGGTCCTCACCCGCGGCACCCACGGCGGAACCGGCGACAGCACCGCCCGCCCCCTCGTCCTCGCCCTCACCGACACCGCCACCCTCCATGGCCGAGCGCCCGCCCCTCGGGAAGGTGGTCCCTGTCGCCCCGAGCCAGCGACCACCCACCCCGCCACCATCGACCCGCCCGCGGCCTTCGATGAACTGGTGACGCCCGAGGGGTCAGTGATCTTGGCCCTCTCAGAGCTGTCACGTTCCGGGCCGGTACCGCCCGAGACGATCCGGCGCATGGCCTGCGAGGGCGACGTGGTACCCGTGACCGTGGCCCGGGACGGGACGCCGCTGGACATGGGACGCCGAAGCCGCCTCGCCACCCGGGCCCAACGGCGGGCCCTGCGGATCCGCGACCAGCACTGCACCTTCGCCGGGTGCACCGCACCGGCCGAGCACTGCATCGCCCACCACCTCACCCACTGGGAGCACGGCGGCCCCACCGACCTGGCCAACCTCACCCTCCTGTGCCGCCACCACCACCGCCTCGTCCACGAGGGCGGCTTCACCCTGGCCCGAGGACCCGACGGCCACCTGGGCACGATCCGCCCGGACGACACGCCGGTGACCGGCCACCGCCCGCACACCACATCACCCCTCCACCGGCACCGACCACCGTCCGGGCGCCGCCACCCCCGGAGCGTCGACCCCGACTCCGCCCCCGAGTCCGAAGCTCTCCAGATCACTCGCGCCACCCGAGAACGGATCGACGCCCTCGTGGTCCAGGCTCGCCGCCAACGCGGTGAGATCGTCGCGATTGGCTGCACGATGCCTCGCGGCTGGCAGCCTCCGCCAGGGCCTTAGCCTCACCTAGACCTTGTCGGGGTCTCCTCTTGGAGTGGAGACGAGAGGTCGGAATCACGGTATCTCGCGACGACAAGCGGCGTGGACCCGCGAAGGGGCGTCCGGTTCGCTGAACCGGACGCCCAATGATCTGGGTCGTGCCCAGAGTTGGATGCCTTCGGTGGGCCGGCTACGCCTTGCGCTACACGGTGACCCCCATGGCTGCCTTGTATCTGAGAGCGAACCGTGCGCCCAGGTCAGTTAGGCGATACGTCTTGATGGAAGCTGGTGCTGGCTCACCGCGGCGGATCACCTCGATGACCTTGGCTCGGTGCAACTTGTCGAGAATGGGATGAACACTTCCAGGTGACAGGTCGGCCTCGTGGGTGAAGTCGATCGCCCGGAACTCTCGATCTGGATTCGCGATGAGGAGCTCCAGAATCTTGCCCAGAGCTGCACTTCGGTTGAGGCGCGCCCTCTTCATGGACGATCGGAGGTCGGCGTCGTGCAGTTCGCCATAGAGGTCCCCACGTCGAGGGTCGGTCGCAAAGGCGAGGATCGGGATCAGGATCCAGGCGGTGATCGCCGCCAACAGCCGGGTCCGCCTCCAACTCGGGGCGGTACGGTTCTGCCTCCAGCTCGGGGCGGTATGGGTCCGCCCCCACCTCGGGGCGGGGATGGTGAGATTGTTCATGTGTCCTCTCCATATCGTGGGTGTTGAGATGTCGGTGTAACTCAAAAGTTGAGTTGCACCGAGTGTACACCCACACGAGTGCCGGGGACGAGCACTTGTTCTGCATGGGTTTGCGGCCCTCGTGAGACACGTGCTCGCAATCTGTCTCACCATGAACTAGAGTCGCTGTGGCCGAGGTCATGCACTTGTGGTGGCCCCCAGGACCCACAACGCGAGGGAGTCCACAACAATGAAGGAAGTCATCCAGATCCTGCTAGCACTCGGGCCGCTTCCTCTCCTGTGGATCCTGAGCCGACAGAGTGGAGTGCTATGGCGCCTGATGGAACTCCCCGGACTCGTGCGGGGTCGCCAAATGCGGTGGGCAATGCGGGATATCCCCCATCGTTGCGACCGGATCATGCTCGGTGCCCTCATCACTCTCGGATACCTGTGCTCCACGGTGACTGAGGCGGTCGACGCGGTCGACGAACGGCTCCGGCCCCTCCTCCTGGACCCGGCCACGGCAAGCCAGGGACGGGCGGAGACGTTCGGTTTCCTACGGACCCGAGTCGTGCGCCCGCCAGCAGTCGCTCTTTGGGCCTTACTGGTTTCCGTCCTCGGCTGGTTGGCTGGCAGTCTCATGTCGTGGACGCATGCCAATGGCGCCGCCATGGGCCACCTGACCACGCCATACGTGATGGCTCTGGTCACCATCTCCATGGCCCGGGTCGGCGACAACAAGAGACCCACGATCGACAATGAGAGCGGGTCGCTCGGCGCATTCATGGTGGCCGTCAGGATCGTTTCGCTAGGCTCCCTGTTGGCCCTGCTCTTGGGCCATGGGTGGTCAGAGGGCTCGCTTGCGGCCACGGCCCTCGGGACCGCCGGCCTGGTCGCAGCGACCGTCGGCGGGGCCGCACCCATCCGGCGTTGGCTGAGGGCTGGAACCTATGAGGGGTGGCGCCAGCTTTGGCTTGGACGGTGGATCATGGGTGGCGCCGTTCTCTGCGCCGCGGCCACCATGTGCGAGCTGATGACGCACCAGAGCGACATCACCGGGCTCTTCATCTCCTCGTCTCTCCTCGGCGCTACGGCCTTCATCGGCGCTGCGGGCGTATTCGCCCTGCTCGGCAAGAACCCCCCCGGTCCGTCCGAACTGGATCTGGTCAAGCATGGTGCAGGCCCGGACGACGGCGGGACCTCGGGCTAGCTCACTGGCATCCGGACCGGACGGTGAGTGGATCATCGAGGCCACCAACCTTGGTATCTGCTCTCGCCGTCACCACCCACTCGCACCGAGCCGATGCTGATCGCCCAGGCTCGCAGCCGGCGCGGCAAGACGGTGATGGCCGGGGCCGGCGCCCTAACGGGGGCGGGGCCGCGCCCTCCTAGCGGGAGCGGGGCGGGGGCTCGTCGCGGCCGCGGAGCTTGCGGGCGGCCCGCTGGGCGCCGGTGGCCGCCGCCGCGGTCTTGATGACCGGCTTGGACAGGGCCACGTACGCGGCCCGGGAGGCGCCGTCGACCCGGGACGAGACGGCCTCGGCGGCATCCAGGATCTCGTTGACCCGGGCCGTCTCCTCCCCGGCCCGGCGCACCGCCTCGGTGGCCTCCCGCAGGGCGGGCAGGGCCTCGCCGCGCACCTCGTCCAGGGCGGCGGCCACGTCCCGCACGGTGCGGGCCAGGCGGGTCACCACCACGGTGAGCACGGCCACCACGGCCAGGGCCGTCACCGTGCCGATCACCGCGGCCAGGTCGGCGGCGCTCACCCCGTCCCCCCCCGCAGCTCGGCCAGGCGGCGGCGCACGGCGTCCTCCCGGCCGTGCTCCGACGGCTCGTAGTAGACCCGGTCGGCCACCTCGTCGGGGCGGTGCTGCTGGGGCACCCAGCCCCGGGGGTCGTCGTGAGGGTACCGATAGCCCTCGCCGTGGCCCAGGCCCTTGGCTCCCTGGTAGTGGCCGTCGCGGAGGTGGGCCGGCACCCGCCCGGTGGGCCCCTCGCGCACGTCGGCCTGGGCCCGGCCCAGGGCCACGGTGACCCGGTTGGACTTGGGCGCGGTGGCCAGGTGGACCACGGCGTGGGCCAGGTTGAGCTGGGCCTCGGGCAGGCCCACGTGCTCCACGGCTCGGGCCGCGGCGTCGGCCACCAGCAGCGACAGCGGGTCGGCCATGCCCACGTCCTCGGAGGCCAGGATGACCAGGCGGCGGGCGATGAAGCGGGCGTCCTCGCCGGCCTCGAGCATGGTGGCCAACCACCACAGGCCGGCGTCGGGGTCCGAGCCCCGGATGCTCTTGATGAAGGCGCTGATCACGTCGTAGTGCTCGTCCCGCCCGTAGCGCAGGGCGTTGACCCCCAGGGCCGCCTCCACGTCGTCCACCCGCACGACCGGCGGGCCCTCGGCCCCCGCCCCACCCTCAGCGTCACGGCGCCGGCCCTCGGCCAGGGCCACCGCCACCTCCAGGGCGGTGAGGGTCTGGCGCCCGTCGCCCCCGGCCCGGGTCATGAGGTGGTCGATGGCCTCGTCGTCGGCCTCGGCCTCCTCGGCCCGTAGGCCGCGCTCGATGAGCTCCCGCACCGCCTCGGCCCCCAGGGGCTCCAGGCGGAACAGGGTGGAGCGGCTCATGAGGGGTGGGTTGACGGTGAAGTGGGGGTTCTCGGTGGTGGCCCCGATGAGGACCAGCAGGCCCTCCTCCACCGCCGGCAGCAGGGCGTCCTGCTGGGACTTGGAGAAGCGGTGGACCTCGTCCAGGAACAGGATGGTGCCCTGGCCCCGCTCCCCCAGCCGCTGGCGAGCCTGGGCGATGACCGTCCGCACGTCCTTGACCGAGGCGTCCACGGCCGAGAGGGCGGCGAAGGACTTCTCGGTGGTGCGGGCCACCAGCCGGGCCAGGGTGGTCTTCCCGGTGCCGGCCGGGCCCCACAGGATGGCCGAGGACAGGCGGTCGGCCTCGATGAGCCGCCGGAGGGGCTTGCCCGGGCCCAGGAGGTGGTCCTGGCCCACCACCTCGTCCAGCGAGGTGGGGCGCAGGCGGTCGGCCAGGGGCGCCCGGGCCGCCAGGCGCTCGGAGGCCGCCGCCGCGAAGAGGTCGTCGGGCACCGGCCGAGGGTACCCGGATCCCCTGGGCTCCCGAGCCGGTCAGGCCTTGGGGGGCAGGGCCCGGAGGCCGAGGTCGCCGAGCTGGGCCGCCTCCATCGGGGTGGGGGCGTCGGTCATGGGGTCGACGCCGGACTGGGGCTTGGGGAAGGCGATGACCTCCCGGATGTTGTCCTCGCCGGCCAGGATGGCGGCCAGCCGGTCGATCCCCAGCCCGAACCCCCCGTGGGGCGGGGCGCCGTAGCGGAACGGGGCCAGGAAGAACCCGAAGCGGCGGTCGGCCTCGGACTCGGAGATGCCCAGCAGCCGGAAGATGCGGGCCTGGAGGTCGGGCTCGTGGATCCGGATCGACCCCGAGCCCAGCTCCCACCCGTTGAGGACCAGGTCGTAGGCCAGGGACCGCACGGCCATGGGGTCGGACTCCAGGCGGCCCAGGTCGTCGGGGTGGGGGCGGGTGAAGGGGTGGTGGGCCGGCTGCGGGTTCCCGGCGCCGTCGCGGCCCACGAACATGGGGAAGTCGACCACCCACACGTAGCGGTAGGGGCCCTCGTGCACCGGGGGGCGGCCCAGGTCGTTGCGGAGGGTGCCCAGCACCTCGCAGGTGCGCTCCCACTCGTCGGCCACGATGAGCAGCAGGTCGCCGGGCTCGGCCTCGAACGCGCTCACCAGGGCGGCCTGCTCGTCGTCGGAGAGGAACTTGGCCACCGGCGAGGCCAGCGTGGGCCCGTCCTCCACCTTCATCCAGACCAGGCCCTTGGCCCCCAGGCCCTTGGCCCGCTCGGTCAGCGCGTCGAGCTTGTTGCGCCCGAAGTCCCCCGCCCCGCCCGGCACCCGGATGCCCTTGACGGACGAGGCCTTGAAGGCGTTGAAGCCCGTCTCGGCGAAGACCGCGGTGAGCTCCACCAGCTCCAGGCCGAAGCGCAGGTCGGGCTTGTCGATGCCGTAGCGGTCCATGGCCTGGTGCCAGGTGATCTGCTCGATGGGGGGCGGGGCCTCGCCGGTCACCGCCTCGACGGCGGCGGTGACGGCCGCCGAGGTGAAGGCCAGCACGTCGTCCTGGGTGACGAAGCTGGCCTCCAGGTCGAGCTGCATGAACTCGTACTGGCGGTCGGCCCGCAGGTCCTCGTCGCGGAGGCAGCGGGCGATCTGGAAGTAGCGGTCCAGCCCGCCGACCATGAGGAGCTGCTTGTAGAGCTGGGGGCTCTGGGGCAGGGCGTAGGCCGCGCCGGGGCGCTGGCGACTGGGGACCAGGAACTCCCGGGCCCCCTCCGGGGTGGAGGGCATGAGCATGGGCGTCTCGACCTCGACGAAGCCCTGGTCCTCCATGGAGCGCCGGATGGCCGAGTTCACCGCGGCGCGGACCCGCAGGTTGCGCTGCATGCGGCCCCGGCGCAGGTCCAGGTAGCGGTGGCGCAGGCGCACCATCTCGTCCACGTCGTCGGCCCGCTCGTCCACGGGGAACGGCGGGGGCTCGGCCGCCGAGAGGACCTCGACGGTGCAGTCCTGCACCTCGACCTCGCCGGTGGGCAGCTTCGTGTTGACCGTTCCCTCGGGCCGGCGGCGCACGGTGCCGGTGATGCGCACCACGTACTCGCTGCGGACGTCGACCGAGCCGTCGACCACGCACTGGACGATGCCGGTGTGGTCCCGCAGGTCGACGAAGGCCAGGTGCTCGCCGTGCTCGCGGCGGCGCCCGACCCAGCCGCACACCGACACCTCCCGGTCGACGTGGTCGGGGCGGACCTCGCCGCAGTAGACGGTGCGCAGGCCGGCGGCCTCAGGCATGGGACGGGCTCCCTTGGGGATGACGGGGGGTGCGGAGGGCGGCGACCAGGTCGGCCCGGGCCACGGCGCGCTGCTCGGCGCCGAACTCGCCCCGCAGGGGGCGGATGGTGACCACGCCGTCGGCCACCTCCTGCTCGCCCACGATGAGGGCCACCTCGGCGCCGGAACGGTCGGCCGCCTTCATCTGGGCCCGCATGGAGCGCCCGTCGAAGGCCCGGTCGACGCGGAGGCCGGCCCGGCGCAGGTCGCGGGTCAGGTCGCGGGCGTGGTCGCCCCCGGTGACGTCGACCACGAAGGCGTCGAGGCCGGCGGCCGCGGGGGGCCCGGCCGCCTCGGCGGCGCAGGCCAGCAACACCCGCTCGATGCCGGAGCCGAAGCCGATCCCGGGGGTGGGCGGGCCGCCCAGGTCCTCGGCCAGGCCGTCGTAGCGGCCCCCGCCCAGGATGGTGCTCTGGGCCGCGTCGAGGGCGTCGCTCTGCACCTCGAAGGTGGTGTGGGTGTAGTAGTCGAGGCCCCGTACCAGCCGGTGGTCGCGGATGTAGTCGATGCCGGCCGCGCCCAGCCCGTCCTCGACCCGCTCGATGTGGGCCCGGGCCTCCTCCGAGAGCGACTCGGTGATGCGGGGGGCGTCGGCCACCGCGGCCCGGGTGGCGGGCCGCTTGCTGTCGAGGACCCGGAGGGGGTTGGCGGCCACCTTGGGCCGGTCGTCCTCGGCCAGGTCGTCGACCCGGCCGGCCAGCCAGGCCCGGAGCACGTCGGTGTAGGCCACGCGGTCGGCCCGGGTCCCCATGCTGTTGAGCACCAGGGTGAAGCGGCGCAGGCCCAGGGCCCGCAGGTAGTCGTGGCCCAGGGTGATGGCCTCGACGTCGAGGTCCGGGTCGGCCGATCCCAGGGCCTCCACCCCCACCTGGTGGTGCTGGCGGAGGCGCCCCGACTGGGGCTGCTCGTAGCGGAAGCAGGGCGTGGCGTACCAGGCCTTCCACGGGGTCGGGGGCCGGTGCTGCACGAAGGCCCGCACCACCGAGGCCGTCCCCTCCGGCCGCAGGGCGATGTGGCGGTCGCCCTTGTCCTGGAAGTCGTACATCTCCTTGGTGACCACGTCGGTGCCCTCGCCCAGGCGACGGAACACGCCGATGTCCTCGAACATCGGGGTCTGCACCAGCCCGTAGCCCGACGCCGTGGCCAGGCCGGCGAAGGTGGCCAGCAGCTCCTGCCAGCGGGCCGACTCGGGGGCCAGGACGTCCTGGGTGCCCTTCGGGGCGCGGAAGGACGGACGGTCGGCCACGGCCGGCGAGGCTAGCGGTCACCCCCTGCGGCGCCGGCCTCCATGTCCGCCCTGGGCGGGCAGGAGAAGGTGGGGCGCCGCGTCCCACGAGCGGCGCCCCACCGGATCCGGCGGCCCGGGCCGGCCACGCCTCGCCCGGGCCGGGAGCTCAGCCCGACACCGTCTCGACCAGGGCCCGGCAGAAGGCCGGCAGGTCGTCGGGCTTGCGGCTGGTGATCAGGGGGCCCGGGCCGGAGCGGTCGACCACCAGCTCCTCGTCGACCCACTCGGCCCCGGCGTTGGTCAGGTCGGTGGACAGGCTGGGCCAGCTGGTGAGGCGACGGCCGCTGGCCACGCCGGCGTCGATCAGCGTCCACGGGGCGTGGCAGATGGCGGCGATCGGGGTGCCGGCGTCGGCGGCCTGGTGGACGAAGCGCACCGCCTCGGGCACGGTGCGGAGCTGATCGGGGTTGGCCACCCCGCCGGGGAGGACGACGGCGGCGTAGTCGGCCGGTTGGGCCTCGCCCACGGCCCGGTCGACCTCGAAGGTGTCGGCCTTGTCGAGGTGGTCGTACCCCTGGACCTTGCCCGTCTCGGGGGCGAGGAGCACGGGCGTGCCGCCGGCCTCCTCCACCGCCTTCCACGGCTCGGTCAGCTCCACCTGCTCGATGCCCTCCATGGCCACCAGGAAGGCGATGGTCTTGCCTGCGAGCTCGTCGGTCACCGGATCCTCCCGGGATCGTCGTTCGGGACGGCGCCCCGCTACCCACGCCGCCGCACCTCAACCACCACGCGCCAGGGCGCGGGCCGGCCGCGGTCGGGCCCTATCCCCCGTTGCCCTGACGGCCGGGCATGACCCGGTAGGCCTCGAAGACGCCGTCGATGCCCCGCACCGAGCGCAGCACCGACTCCAGGTGCGAGGGGTCGCCCAGCTCGACGTCGAAGCGCATGATGGTCACCCGGTCGGGGCCGGACCGCGAGTCGCAGGCCAGGATGTTGATGTTGTGGTCGGCGAAGGCCGACGACGTGTCGCCCAGCAGGCGGGGCCGATCCAGGGCCTTTATCTCCACCCCGGCGGTGAAGGAGCCGGCCCCGTCCTCGTCCCACTCCACCTCGATGAGGCGGCCGCCCTGGCCGGTGGACAGCGACACCGCGTTGGCGCAGTCCGTGCGGTGCACCGACACGCCCCGCCCCCGGGTGACGAAGCCCATGATCTCGTCGCCCGGCACCGGGGTGCAGCACTTGGCCAGGCGCACCATGACGTCGTCCAGGCCCTCCACGTGGACGCCGATGCCGGCCCGGTCCGCCCGGGGGCGGCGAGGGGTGCGGGCCGTGGTCGGGAGCTGGTCCTCCTCGTCGGGGTCGCCGCTGCGGAGCCGCTTGGCGATGCGGCTGGCCACCGACTCCGGCGACACGTGGTGCTCGCCGATGGCGGTGTGCAGGGCGTCGACGTCGGTGTGGTTGATCTCCCGGGCGACCTCGTCCAGGAGGGTGTGGCTCACGCCCCGCACCGGGAGGCCCTCGCGGCGCAGGGCCTTGACCAGGTCCTCCCGCCCGGCGGCCAGGGCGTCCTCCCGCCGCTCCCGCGAGAACCACTGGCGGATCTTGTTGGAGGCCCGCGGCGTCTTGACCAGCTGGAGCCAGTCCCGCTTGGGCCCCGCCCCCTGGGTGCGGGAGGTGACGATCTCGCAGGTGTCACCGGAGTGGAGCGGGTGGTCCAGCGAGACCAGGCGGCCGTTGACCTTGGCCCCGGCGCAGGCGTGGCCCACCTCGGTGTGCACGGCGTAGGCGAAGTCGATGGGCGTGGCCCCGTTGACCAGGGTCATGATGCGGCCCTTGGGGGTGAAGACGTAGACCTCGTCCTGGTCCAGGTCGACCTTGAGGGCGTTGTAGAACTGCTCGGGGTCGGTGATCTCCTGCTGCCAGTCGACGATGCGGTTGAGCCACACCATGGCGTCGGCGTCGGCCCCGGCCTCCTTGTAGGAGTAGTGGGCGGCCACGCCCACCTCGGCCCGGCTGTGCATCTCCCGGGTGCGGATCTGCACCTCCAGGGGCTTGCCCTGGGGCCCCACCACCGTGGTGTGCAGCGACTGGTAGAGGTTGAACTTGGGGTGGGCGATGTAGTCCTTGAACCGGCCCTGCACCGGCGTCCAGGTGGCGTGGATGGAGCCCAGCGCCGCGTAGCAGTCCTTCACCGCGTCGACCAGGACCCGGATGCCCACCAGGTCGAAGATGTCGTCGAAGGCCCGGCCCTTCACCACCATCTTCTCGTAGATGCTCCAGTAGTGTTTGGGCCGGCCGGTGATCTCGGCGTCGATGCGCAGCTCCTTGATGCGGGCCTGCACGTCCTCCAGCACCTGGGTCAGGTACAGGTCCCGCTCGGGGGCCCGCATGGACACCATGTGGTCGATCTCGGCGTAGCGCTTGGGGTGCTGGGTGGCGAAGGCCAGGTCCTCCAACTGCTGGCGCAGGTCCTGCATGCCCAACCGGTGGGCCAGGGGGGCGTAGACGTCCAAGGTCTCCCGGGCGATGCGCTGCTGCTTCCACTCCGGCAGGGCGGCCAGGGTCCGCATGTTGTGGAGCCGGTCGGCCAGCTTGATGATGATGACCCGCAGGTCGCGGGCCATGGCCACCAGCACCTTGCGGACCGTGGCCGCCTGCTGGGCCTCCTTGGAGTCGAAGTTCAGCCGCTCGATCTTGGTGACCCCGTCGACCAGGTGGCGCACCTGGGAGCCGAACACGCGCTCCACGTCGCCCAGCGACATGGCCGTGTCCTCCACCGCGTCGTGGAGGAGGGCGGCGGCGATGGTGACGTCGTCGAGCCCCAGGTGGGCCACGATGCGGGCCACGGCCAGCGGGTGGGTGACGTACGCCTCGCCCGTCTTGCGGACCTGGCCGGCGTGGGCCACCTTGGCCGCGTCGTAGGCCTGGGTGATGAGGGCGGTCGAGCCCTTGGGGTGGCGCTCCCGGTAGTCCTCCAGCAGCGGGGCCAGGGCCTCGTCCCGGGGCGCGGCCGACCGCCTCCAGGGCAGCACCCGGTCGACGGTCGGCACAGGCGCCATTGTGGCGCGTGCCGGGCCCGTTCCACGCGTTGCCGCGGGGAACGGGGGTCGGGTCAGCGGCGCTTGCCCTGCTTGCGGGGCCGGGGCGGGTGGGTGCGCAGGGTGGAGGTGCCGACCTTGCCGCTGGTGGGCCGGGTCGGGGGCGGGCGCCGGGGCACCGGATCACCGGAGGTGGCGCCGTCCCCGTCGCCGGCCGCCTCGGGCTGCAGGTCGGCGGCGGTGATCGCGGCCCGTTCGCCCTTCTCGGCCAGGCGGGCCCGCAGGGTGCGGTAACGGGGCTCGCGCTCCTTGAGGATGGCCAGCAGGGGCGAGGCGATGAAGATGGACGAGTAGGCCCCCGACATCTGGCCGATGAACAGGGCCAGGCCGAACTCCTGGAGGGTGGTGGCCCCCAGGGCCAGCGAGCCCACCAGCAGCACCGAGATGATGGGGATGATGGCGGTGATCTGCGTGTTCAGGGACCGCATCAGGACCTGGTTGAGCGACAGGTCCATCATCTCGCTGTAGGTCATGCGCGCGTTGGCGGTGAGCAGCCGGGTGTTCTCGTCGACCCGGTCGAAGACCACGATGCCGTCGTAGATGGAGAAGCCCAGGATGGTCAGGATGGCGATGACCGTGGCCGGGGTGACCGGGAGCTGGAGCACGGCGTAGACCCCGACCACCACCAGGATGTCGTGGACCAGGGCCCCGAGGGTGGCCACCGCCATCCGGAACTCGAAGCGGATGGTGATGTAGATGACGATGGCGATCAGGAAGAACACCAGGGCCCGCAGGGCCTTCTCGGAGATCTCCTGCCCCCAGGAGGCGCCCACGCTGCTGACCACCACGTCCTCGGCCTCGACCCCGGCCAGCTCGGCCAGGGCCTCGACCACCTCGTCGTTGCGCTCCTGGCGCTGGGCGTCGGTGCCCTCGATCTCCGGGGTCTGGACGCGCAGGTCGTCGCCGACCTCCTGGACCTCGACCTCGGGGAAGCCGAGATCCTCCATGGTCTCCTCGGTCTGGGCCACGGTGGTGCCGCTGGCCCGCACCTCCCACTGGGCCCCGCCGGTGAAGTCGATGCCCAGGTTGAGCCCGCCCCGGCCCAGGAAGCCGATCACGCCGACGAGGATGATGGCGGCGGAGATGGCGAACCACAGCCGGGCCCGGCCGATGATCTTGAACTCGGTCTCGCCGTGGTAGAGGCGGCGCAGCAGGCCCCGCTTCTCCTCGGTCGGGTCGGTGATGGGGCTGGTCACGAGCGTGCTCCGACGGTCGAGGCGCCACCGTCACTGCGGCCCAGGCCGCGGGCGACGCCGAAGATGCGGTTCTCGGTGAAGAACGAGCTGCGGGCCAGCAGCGCCACCACGGGCCGGTCGAAGCAGTAGGCCACGAACAGGTCGAGCACCACCGACAGGCCCAGGAAGAAGGCGAAGCCCCGCACCGCGCCCACGGTGAGGTACCAGAGCAGGGCGGCGCCCATCAGCGAGGCCAGGTCGGCGGTGAGGATGGTGCGGAAGGCCTTCTGGAAGCCCTTCTCGGTCGAGCTGCGGACCGACTTGCCCAGGCGGACCTCGTCCTTGAGCCGCTCGAAGTGGACCACGTAGGAGTCCACCGTGGTGCCCAGCGAGACCACGATGCCGACCACCCCCGCCAGGGACAGGGTCAGGCCCTGGGTGGAGGACAGCCAGCACACCACCCCGTACATCAGAGCCCCCCACACGCCGAGGCCCAGCACCACCACCACGCCCAGGGCCCGGTAGTAGGCGAGCAGGTACAGGGCCACGGCCACCAGGCCGATGCCACCGGCCAGCACGCCGGCCCGGAGCGAGTCGTCGCCCAGGGTGGGCGACACCTGGCGCTCGGCGCTGCGGGTGAACTCGACGGGCAGGGCGCCGTAGCGCAGCTTGAGGGCCAGGTCCTTGGCCTGGCCCTCGGTGAAGCCGGCCGTGCCCCCGCCGCTGATGGTGAACTCGCCGTTGGCCAGGTCGGGGTTGTTGACCTCGGGGGCCGACACCACCTGGTCGTCCAGCACGATGGCGGCCAGGCCCTTGCCGCCCTGGCCGGCGGCCGGGCAGGTGTCCTCGGCCCGGTTGCAGGCGTTGAACATGTCGTTGGCGGCGTCGCGCTGGTTGCCCTTGATCGTCACGTTGACCGTCCAGGCCGACTGGCCGGCCTGGCCCAGGGCGGCGGTGGCCTTGCTGAGGGCGGCGCCCTCGAAGGCCGGCGGCCCGAGGGCCATGCAGGCGCCCCCGCCCTCGAGGGGCAGGACCACCGAGCCGGGGGCGGGCGCGGCCGGGGCGGCGGGCGCCGTGCTCCCGGCCGGGGCGGTGGTCTGGCCCGGGGCGGTGGAGGCCGGCGGGGCGGTCGTCGACCCGGTGGAGGGGGCGGTGGTGCTGGACGGGTCGGGCGTCTGGCGGCCGGGGATGGGCGGGCCGGCGTTCTCGCCGTCGACCACGCCGGTGGCGGGCCGCGGCCCCGGGACGGGGGCGCCCTGCTCGTCGGCCGGAGGTGCCGTGGTCTCGGCCGAGCCCGTCGCGGTGGTGGCCGGCGGCGCCGTGGTGGCCCCCGGGGCGGTGGTGGCGCTCGGGTCGGCCGGCGTGGTGGCACCCGGGTCGGCCGGCGTGGTGGCGGCCCCCGGGTCGGCGGCGGGAGCCGGCGCCGCGCCCTCGGGGGGCAGGCACGGGTCGCGACCGGCGTCGGCCGCCTCCTGGGAGTAGGTGATGTTGGGCTGGAGCACGGGCCGGAACTCCAGCTTGGCCGTGGTGCCCACCACCTCCTGGGCCCGGGCCCGGTCCTTCACGCCCGGCAGCTCGACCACCACGTTGTCGCCCTGGCGGGTGACCTCGGGCTCGGCCACGCCCAGGCCGTCGATGCGCTGGCGAATGATCTCCATGGCCTGGTCGATGGTGTCGTCGGCCGGGTCGCCCTTGGCCGTCAGCACCACCGAGAAGCCACCTTGCAGGTCGAGGCCCAGCTGCGGCGTGCTCCGGTTGGCGGCCACCACGGTGAGCGACAGGGCGGCCAGGCCCAGCACCAGGGCCAGGGCTCCGAGGCCCCGGTTGCGCATCCGGGCCAGCCGGCCCGTCTGGCGGGCGTAGTCCCGCCAGGCCAGGGCCAGGACGGCCAGCGGCACGCCGGCCCGCAGGACCCAACCCCAGAACGTCTCGGGCCAGCCGGTCAGGGCCGAGAAGACGGCCAGGGCCACGCAGGCCACCACCACCAACCCGAGGACGGCCCGGGACGTGGCGGTGCGGCGGCGGGTCACGACGCCACCGCCGGGAGGGGGGCGCCCGGGCGCGCCGGGAGCACCGACGCGAGGGCTGCGGAGGGAAGGAGCGAGCCAGGCACGCGGCGTCCTATCGATGCGAGAAAGAGCGGGGGAACCCTAGTAGGCGCACGCCCTGTCACTGGCGTCACACCCCGGCCCTCAGCCCCACACCGCCAGCACCTCGGCCCTCCAGGCGGCCAGGCCGCCGGCCCGCACCGCGGCCGCGGTGCGCTCCACCAGCCGCAGCAGCCAGGCCACGTTGTGGAGGGTGAGCAGGCGGGCCGCCGCCGGCTCCCCCACCTGGAGCAAGTGCCGGAGGTAGCCCCGTGACCACCGGGCGCACACCGGGCACGGGCACGCCGGGTCGATGGGGCCGGGGTCGCGGAGGTAGCGGGCCTGGCGCAGGTTGAGCCGCCCCGTGTCGGTGAGCAACGTGCCGTGCCGGGCCAGGCGGGTGGGCAGGACGCAGTCGAACATGTCGACCCCCAGGGCCACGGCCTCCACGATGCTGGCCGGGTCGCCCACGCCCATCAGGTACCGGGGCCGCTCGGCCGGCAGGCCGCCCACGGCGGCGGCCAGGGCCGGCAGCATCTGGTCCCGCGACTCCCCCACCGACAGGCCGCCCACGGCGTAGCCGTCGAAGCCGACGTCGGTGGTCCACCGGGCGCTGTCGGCCCGGAGGGCGGGGTCGACGCCGCCCTGGACGATGCCGTACTGGGCCTGGTGCACGCCTCCGGCTGCGGGCTGGCCGTCCCGGGCGGTGAAGGCGGCCCGACCCCGCTCGGCCCAGCGGGCGGTGCGCTCGGCCGCCTCCCGGACCACCCGGTCGGGGGCCGGCAGGCCGGGGCAGATGTCCAGCACCATCTGGACGTCCGCGCCCAGGTCGGCCTGGACGGCCACCGCCCCCTCGGGGGTCAGGCGATGGCGGCTGCCGTCGTAGGTCGACCGGAAGGTGGCCCCCTCCTCGTCCACCTTCGGGGCCAGGGAGAACACCTGGTAGCCGCCCGAGTCGGTGAGGGTGTGGCCGTCCCAGCCGCTGAAGCGGTGCAGGCCGCCCAGGTCGCGCACCACCTCGGCGCCGGGCCGCAGCATCAGGTGGTAGGTGTTGGCCAGGACCACCGGGGGGCCCAGGTCGTCGAGGTCGGCGGCGGAGAGGGCCCGGACCGAGCCCCGGGTGCCCACCGGCATGAAGGCCGGCACCGGGAAGCTGCCCCGGGGCGTCACCACCCGGCCCACCCGGGCCGTCCCATCGGTGGCCTCCACCTCGACCACGTGGCCGCTCACGCCGCCCGCCCCCAGGCCCGGTCGAGCAGGCAGCAGTCGCCGAAGCTGAGGAACCGGTAGCCGTCGGCCAGGGCCACGTCGTAGAGAGCGCGCCACCGGGGACCGACCAGGGCGTCCACCAGGACCAGCAGCGACGACCGGGGCACGTGGAAGTTGGTGACCAGCCGGTCCACGACCTGGAAGGGGTGGTCGCCGTGGACGTAGATGTCGGTCCGGCCCTCGACCTGCCCGGTGGTCGCCGCCGCCTCCAGGGCCCGCAGCACGGTGGTGCCCACCGCGGTGACCCGGCGGCCGTGGGCCCGGGCCCGCCGGCACGCGTCGAGCACCTCGGGGGCGACCCGATAGGCCTCGGCGTGCATGACGTGGTCCTCGACCCGCTCGGCGTCGATGGGCCGGAACGTGCCCAGGCCCACCCGCAGCTCCACCGCCTCCACCCGGACCCCCCGCGCCCGGCAGGCGTCGAGCACCTGCTCGGTCAGGTGGAGGCCGGCGGTGGGGGCGGCCACCGAGCCGGGCACCCGGGCGAAGACCGTCTGGTATCGCTCGGGGTCGGCCAGGGCGGTGCGCACGTAGGGCGGCAGGGGCACCTCGCCGTTCGCTTCCAGGGCGGCCCGCTCGGCGGCGGTGGGGTCCGGGCCCGGCCCGGGGTCGCCGCCGACGTCCAGGGCCACCCGGCGCACGCCGTCGCCCACCTCGGCCCCCACCGTCACCGCCAGCGAGCCCGCGGTCACCACCGTGCCCGGGGCCACCCGCCGCCCGGGGCGGACCAGGGCCCGCCACGTGCCGGCCGGCTCGCGCTCCAGGAGCAGCACCTCGACCGCCCCGCCGCTGGGCTTGCGGGCCCGGAGCCGGGCCGGCAGGACCCGGGTGTCGTTCACCACCAGCACGTCGCCGGGGTCGAGGAGGGACGGCAGGTCGCGGACGCCCCGGTGCCCGGGCGGGGTCCGGGGCCCCCGGTCGACCAGCATGCGGGCCGCGTCCCGGGGCTCGAGGGGGACCTGGGCGATGCGGTCGTCGGGCAGCGGGTAGGCGAACCGCTCGACCGGGGTCATGGGCGGCGGGCGGCCGCCAGGGCGACGAGGGCCTCCACCGCCGCGCCGGCCAGCAGGCGGGCACCCAGGCCGACGGCGGCCTCGTCCACGTCGAAGGCGGCGGTGTGGATGTCGACCGGCTCGACCCCCGGCGCGGTCACGCCCAGGCGGAGGAAGGCGCCCGGGGCCTCCTCGCACAGCCACGAGAAGTCCTCCCCGCCGCCGCTCTGGCGGGTGGGTCGCACCCGGGTGGCGCCCAGGACCGCCCCGGCGGCCCGGCCCATGACCTCGGTGGCCCACGGGTCGTTCTCCATGGGCGGCGACCCCACCCGGTGGTCCAGCGACCAGGTGGCGCCCCGCGTGTCGGCCACGCCGGCCACCAGGCCGGGCAGCAGCCGGGCGGCCTGCTCCCAGCCGGAGCGGGCCGTGGCCCGCAGCGAGCCCCGCAGCACGGCCTCGGCCGGGATGACGTTGGCGGCGTCGCCGGCCAGGAGGGCGCCGAAGGTCAGGTTCACCCCGTCCCGGGGGTCGGTCAGCCGGTCCAGGGCGGCCGGCAGGTCGACGGCCAGGCGGGCGGCCACGTTGACCAGGTCGGCGGTCCGGTGGGGCCGGGCGGTGTGGCCCCCGGGGCCCCGGAGGGTGATCTCCACCATGTCCGAGGCCGAGGTGATGGGGCCGGCCGACAGGCCGACCTGGCCGATCGGCACCTGGGGGTCGCAGTGGAGGGCGAACACGGCGCCGGCGCCGGCCACGGTCCCGGCCTCGGCCAGGGCCCGAGCCCCGGACGGGATGGACTCCTCGGCCGGCTGGAACACCACCCGCACCCGCCCGCACCCGGGGGGCAGGACCCGGGCCAGGGCCATGGCCGCCCCCACCGCCGCCGCGGTGTGGACGTCGTGGCCGCAGGCGTGGCACACCCCGGGGACGGTCGACCGGTAGGGCACGTCCTTCACGTCCGGCATGCGCAGGGCGTCGAGGTCGGCCCGCAGCACCACCAGCGGGGTGCCCATCTCGGGCCGGTCGCCCACGTCGCACAGCAACCCGGTGGGGGTGGCCGCCGGGACCGGGGACAGGCCGGCGGCGGCCAGGGTGGCCGCCACCACCTCGGTGGTGCGGTGCTCCTCCCAGGAGGGCTCCGGGTGGGCGTGCAGGTCGCGGCGCAGGGCCACCAGCTCGGCCTCCACCTCGGCCACGGCGGCGGCCAGCGCCGGGTGCTCGAGGGCCCGGGGCCCGGGCGGGGGGAGCTCGGCCGGCGAGGGGGTCACGGGATCGAGGGCAGCACGCCAGGGGTGTCCGACGCCAGCTCGGCCACCAGGAGGTCGACCACCGGCTGGAGGCCGCCGGCCCCCATGGCCCCGGCCGGCACCGCGGCCCGCTGCCGGGCGTAGCTGGCCCCGCCGGCGACGATCTCCTCGATCCGGGCCAGCTCGGGCCCGCAGCCCAGCCGGTCGGCCACCGGGGCCATGCGGGCCACCAGGTCGCGCACGGCCTGGCGCATCGGCTGCTGGGCCCCGGACTCGTCCACGATGATCTCGGCGTCGAGGCCGTGGCGGCCGGCCCGCCACTTGTTCTGCCGGAGCACCCACTCGCGGGGGCGGGTCAGCGGCTCGCCCCGATCGAACCGGTCGTCGAGGTCGGTGACCAGGCACTGGGCCAGGGCGGCCACCGCGGTGATCTCCGAGAGGGTGGGGATGCCGTCACACATGCGCAGCTCGATGGTGCCGAAGTCGGGGTGGGGGCGGATGTCCCACCAGACCTCCCGCACGGTGGAGATGGCGGCCGAGGAGACGAGGGTCTCCATGAACTGCTCGAACTCCTCCCAGCTCTCCAGCTCGGCCGGCAGGCCGGCGGTGGGCAACCCCTCGAACACCTTGCTGCGGGACGAGGCCAGGCCGGTGTCGCGCCCCTCCCAGAACGGGCTGGAGGCGGTGAGGGCCAGCAGGTGGGGGATGGTGCCGGCCAGGGCGTTGGCGATGACCACCGCCTTCTGCCGGCTCCGGACGCCGACGTGCACGTGGACCCCGAAGATCTGCAGGCGCCGAGCCATCCACTGCATCTCCTCGATGAGCCGGTCGTAGCGGGCATCGGGGCTGACCTGCTGGTCGTGCCACGAGGAGAAGGGGTGGGTGCCCGAGCACATCACGGCCAGGCCCCGGCGCTCGGCGGCGGCGGTCACCTCGTCCAGGGTGGCCTGGAGGTCGGACCGGACCTCGGCCACCGAGCCGCACACCCCGGTGATGATCTCGACGGTGCACTCGAACAGCTCGTGCTTGGCCTTGGGGTGGGCCCCGTCGGGGTGGCCGGCCCCCAGCTCGGCCAGGATGGGGGTGGCCGCGCTGACCAGCTCCCCGGTCACGGCGTCGACCAGCTCCAGCTCCACCTCGACGCCCAGGCTGGGCCCCGGCGAGCTGTTGAAGTCGATGTCCACCGGCTCTCTCTAGCCGAAAAGGCCGGGGGGCGGGGTCGGGTCGCCGGGGGCGGAGCGAGGGACGACCAGGCCGAGGTGGGCCCAGGCCGCCGGGGTGGCCACCCGGCCCCGGGGGGTGCGCATCAGCAGGCCCTCGCGGATGAGGAAGGGCTCGTGCACGTCCTCGACGGTCTCGGTGGGCTCCGACACGCTGATGGCCAGGGTCGAGAGGCCGACCGGTCCCCCGCCGAAGCGGGTGCACAGGGCGGTGAGCACGGCCCGGTCCACCTTGTCGAGCCCCCGCTCGTCCACCCCGAACACCGACAGGCCGGTGCGGGCCGCGGCCAGGTCGACGGCCCCCGAGCCCCGCACATCGGCGTAGTCGCGGACCCGGCGCAGCAGGCGGTTGGCGATGCGGGGCGTGCCCCGGGCCCGGCCGGCGATCTCCCGGGCCCCCTCGGGGTCGATGACCACGTCCAGGATGGTGGCCGCCCGCAGCACGATGGCCTCCAGGTCGGCGGGCTCGTAGTAGTCCAGCCGGGCCACCAGGCCGAAGCGGTCGCGCAGCGGGCCGGTGATGAGGCCGGTGCGGGTGGTGGCCCCCACCAGGGTGAAGCGGGGGACGTCGATGCGGATGGTGCGGGCCGCCGGGCCCTTGCCCAGCACGATGTCGACCACGAAGTCCTCCATGGCCGGGTACAGCACCTCCTCGACGGCCCGGGACAGGCGGTGGATCTCGTCGATGAAGAGCACGTCCCCGTCGGCCAGCTGGCTCAGGATGGCGGCCAGGTCGCCGGCCCGCTCCAGGGCCGGCCCCGACGTGACGTGCAGGGCCACGTCCACCTCGGCGGCCACGATCCCGGCCAGGGTGGTCTTGCCCAGCCCCGGAGGGCCGGCGAAGAGCAGGTGGTCGGCGGCCTGGCCCCGGCGGCGGGCCGCCTCCAGGATGATGCTCAGGTGCTCCTTGAGCTCGGCCTGGCCCACGAAGTCGTCCAGGCGGCGGGGGCGGAGGCCGGCCTCGGCCGCCTCCTCGCCCTCCACCGGGCCGGGGGCCAGGAGGGCCTCGCCGTCGCCGGCGGCGTCGCCCAGCAGCTCGTCCCTCACCGGCGGGCCACCAGGCGGCGCAGGGCGTCGCGGACCAGGGCCGGCACGTCGTCGCCCTCGGGCAGGTCCCGGGTGGCCTCGGCGATCTCGTCGGGCCCGTAGCCCAGGGCGGCCAGGGCGTCGCGCACGTCGGCCCGGGCCGACGGGACCGAGCTCCCATTGCTGGCGCCCGAGCCGGCCGCCACCGCGGCGGCCACGTCGCCCACCGGCAGGTCCAGCCGGGACTTGAGCTCGACCAGGAGGCGGGCCGCGGTCTTCTTGCCCACCCCGGGCACCAGGCACAGGGCCGACACGTCGTCGTCGGCCAGGACCCGGCGCAGGGCCAGCGGCTCGTGCACCGAGAGGATGGCCAGGGCCAGAGCCGGGCCCACGCCGTGGGCCGAGATCAGGGCCTCGAAGGCCACCCGCTCGTCACGGGTGGCGAAGCCGTAGAGGACCTGGGCGTCCTCCCGCACGTGGTGGTGGGTCCACACGTGGACCTGGGCGCCCACGTCCCCCAACCGGGCCGTGGTCGCCGGCCCGGCCACCACCCGGTAGCCCACGCCTCCCACCTCGACCAGCAACTCGCCGTCGGCTCCCCTCTCGGCCAGGGTGCCGTGCAGCGATCCGATCATCCCGGCCATGGTCGCGCTCAGCCCCGAGGACCGGCGACCACCCGCCGCAGCGGGGCGTGGGCCAGGTGGCAGAGGGCCAGGGCGGCGGCGTCGGCGGCATCGGCGGGGCGGGGCGCCTCGGCCAGCCCCAGGAGGGTCTGGACCATGCGCCCCACCTGGTCCTTGTCGGCCCGCCCGTCGCCGGCCACGGCCTGCTTGACCTGGGTCGGGGTGTACTGCACGACCTCGGCCCCGGCGGCGTGGGCCTCGGCCATGGCCAGCCCGCTGGCCTGCCCCACGGCCATGGCCGTGCGCACGTTGACCTGGAAGAACACCCGCTCGATGGACACCACCGCCGGTGCGGTCTCGGCCAGCAGGGCCCGCAGCTCGGCCTGCAGCTCGGCCAGTCGGGCCGGGAGGGGGGTGGCCGGGTCGGTGCGGATCACCCCCACGGCCCGGGCGCGGGCGCCCCGGGGCCCGGGCTCCAGGCAGGCGTAGCCGCAACGCGACAGGCCGGGGTCGATGCCGAGGACGAACACGGGTTCGGACTCTAGGCCCTCCCCGGGCGGGGGCCGGGGACCTCACAGCGGGCCGGGGCCCGCCGATGGAGGGCAGATGGCCCCCTCCGTCCCCACCTCCCCGCCGGTCGTGGCCCTGGCCGACGTCCGGCGCCGCTTCGACCGGGTCGAGGCCCTGCGAGGCCTCTCCCTCACCGTCGCCCCGGGCACCATCACCGTGCTGCTCGGCCCCAACGGCGCCGGCAAGACCACCGCCATCCGGATGGTCACCGGGGCCCTGGACGCCGACAGCGGGGCGGTGCGGGTGTTCGGCGTCGACCCCTCGGACCCCACCCACGGCGAGGACGTGCGGCGCCGGTGCGGCGTGGTGTCGGCCAAGCCCGCCCTCTACGACCGGCTCTCGGGCCGCGACAACCTGCGCTACGCGGCCGAGCTGTACGGCATGGGCTGGTCGGCGGCCACCCGCCAGCGGGTGGTGGAGGCCGCCACCCGCTTCGGCATCCAGGGCAGCCTGGACGCCCAGGTGGGCGGTTACTCCACCGGCATGAAGACCCGACTGGCCCTGGCCCGCTCCGTGCTCCACCGGCCCGACCTGCTGCTCTTCGACGAGCCCACCTCGGGCCTCGACCCCGAGTCCAGCCAGGCCGTGCTCCGGATGATCAAGGAGATGGCCGAGGACGGCACGACGATCATCATGTGCACCCACCTGCTGCTGGAGGCCGAGGGGCTGGCCGAGCAGGTCGTGGTCATCGAGGGTGGCCTCGACATCGCCTCCGGCCCCCCCGACGAGCTGATGCGGCGCTACTGGCCCGACGACTCGGTGCGGCTGGGGGCCGAGGACCCGGCCGCCATGGCCGGCCTGGCCGAGCTGCCCGGCGTGCGCCGGGTGACGCCGGTGCCGGGGGCCGGCCACGAGGTCGACGTGGACGTCGACGACCTGCGCCGGGTGCCCGAGATCGTGGTCGCCCTCACCACCCGGGGGGCCCGCCTGACCAGGGTCACCCCCCACCAGCGATCGTTGGAGGAGCTGTACTTCGCGGTCCGGCGCCCCCACCTGGCCACCACGCCGTCGCCCTCCGACGGGCTGGCCCCCGAGGGCCTCCCCGTGGCGCCAGACGTCGTCCGCCCCGAGAGCGAGCCCCAGGAGGCCGGGATCTCATGAGCTGGCACCGTGTGCGCGTCGTGGTCCGGACCGAGCTCAAGCAGCTGGCCCAGGCCCGGGACTTCTGGGGGCCGATGGTGATCCTCGGCAGCCTGTTCTTCGTGGTCATCCCGACCGTCCTGTTCCTGACCATCACCCGCATCGGGGACGTGGACGTGGTCAACAAGGTGTCCAAGGCGGTGGACGTGCTGCCCAAGGGGGCCCAGCAGTCCATCCCCGACGTGGCCGCCAGCGGCCGCACCTCCTACGCCCTGGCCGTGTTCCTGCTGGCCCCGGTGGCCATCGTCGTCCCCCTCACCATCTCCACCGCGGTGGGGGCGGCCAGCCTGGTCGGCGAGCGGGAGCGGGGCACCGGCGAGTTCCTGGCCCACTCCCCCGCCGCCACCCGGGAGATCTACCTGGGCAAGGTGCTGGCCAGCATCATCCCCGGCTACCTGACCACCGTGGTCGGCTTCGGCGCCTACTCCCTGGTGGTCAACCTGCTGGTGGGCCCCGAGGTGGGCGGCTGGTTCTTCCCCACCCCGCAGTGGTGGGTGCTGGTGCTGTGGGTGCTGCCGCCGTTCCTGGCCATCACCCTCTCCATCGTGCTGCGCCTGTCGGCCCGGGTGCGCTCCACCGCCGCCGCCCAGCAGGCCTCGGGGCTGGTCACGTTGCCCCTCATCGGCCTGGCCTACGCCCAGGCCAGCGGCTCCCTGTTCGGGGCGACCAGCCTGGGCTGGTACATCGGCGCCGTGGCCTGGGTCATCGCCCTCGCCTCCCTGGCCCGGGGCATGTCCACCATCAAGCGGGCCCGCCTGCTGGGCGTGGCCGACGGCGTCTGAGCCCTCGCCTCAGGCGGTCAGCCGGTCGATGGCCCCGACGATGTCGTCGGAGGGCTGGAAGGCCAGGCCGGCCACGGCCCGGTGGATCCAGCCGATGGTGCCGTCGAGGCCGATGACGAACACCGAGCGCCGGTAGAAGCCCAGCGGGCCCACGATGCCGTAGGCGTGGCCCACGGCCTTGTCCTCGTCGGCCAGCAGGGGGAAGGCGAAGCCGCCGTTGTCGGCCGCGAAGGCCCGGTGGCTCTCCACCGACTGCGGGCTGAGGGCCAGCACCCGGGCCCCGACCTCGGCGAAGGCCTCGATCTCGTCGGTGTAGCTGACCAGCTGCCGCGTGCACACCGGCGTCCCGTCGCCCGGGTAGAAGACGAGGACCACCGGCTGGCCCCGCAGGGCCGACAGGGTCCACGTGCCCGGCTCCCCGCCCTCCACCCCGGGCAGGGTGAAGTCGGGCGCCTCGTCCCCCAGGTGCAGGCTGGCCCGCCCCTCGGGCTCCACCCCGGCCACCTCGCTCACCCCACCTCCAACGCCGCGAACACGTCGTCGGCGATGTCGAAGTTGGCGTGCACGGCCTGCACGTCGTCGTTGTCCTCCAGGGCGTCGATGAGGGCCAGGACCGATCTGGCGTCGCCGGCCGAGGCCAGGGGCACCAGGTTGGCCGCCACCATGGCCAGGTCGGAGGACTCCACCGCGAAGCCGGCCTCCTCCAGGGCGCTGCGCACCGCGTGCAGGTCCGACGGCGGGGTGGTCACCCGCCAGGCCTCGCCGTCATCGGCGATGTCCTCGGCCCCGGCGTCCAGGGCGGCCAGCATCAGCTCGTCCTCGTCGGCGGCGCGGTCGAGCAGGATCGAACCCTTGCGGTCGAACTGCCAGGCCACGGCCCCGGGCTCGGCCATCGACCCACCGGCCCGGTTGAACGTGGTGCGGATCTCCGAACCGGTCCGGTTGCGGTTGTCGGTGAGCACCTCGATCAGCACGGCCACGCCGTGGGGGGCGTAGCCCTCGTAGGTGATCTGCTCGTAGATGACGCCCTCGAGCTCGCCGGTGCCCCGCTTGACCGCCCGCTGGATGGTGTCGAGCGGCACCGAGGAGTCCCGCGCCTTCTGGAACATGGTGCGCAGGGTCGGGTTGGACTCGGGGTCGCCGCCGCCCTGGCGGGCCGCCACCTCGACCTGGCGGATGAGCTTGGCGAAGAGCTTCCCCCGCTTGGCATCGGCGGCGCCCTTCTTGTGCTTGATGGTGGCCCACTTGGAATGGCCGGACATCGGACCTCCTAGAGGCTGGTCAGGAAGAGGTGGTGGAGGCGCAGGTCGTCGGTCAGCTCCGGGTGGAACGATGCCACGATCACCGCCCCCTGTCGGGCCAGGACGGGCCGACCGTCCACCGCGGCCAGGATCTCGACCCCGGGGCCGGCCGCCTCGACGATCGGGGCCCGGATGAACACGGCGTGGTACGGGCCGCCGTCCAGGGGGGCGCCGTCCCACGTGACGTCCAGGTCGGCCTCGAAGGAGTCCACCTGGCGGCCGAAGGCGTTGCGCCGCACGGTGACGTCGATGGCCCCCAGGCTGCGCTGGTCGGGGCGGCCGTCGACCACCTCGGTGGCCAGCAGGATCATCCCCGCGCAGGTGCCCAGGGCCGGCAGGCCGTCGGCCAACCGCTCGGCCAGGCGCTCGTGCAGGCCGCTGGAGGCCAGCAGCAGCGACATGGTCGTCGACTCGCCGCCCGGCAGGACCACGGCGTCGACCGTGTCCAGCTCCGCGGCGGTGCGGACGGCAACGGGCTCGGCCCCCAGGGCGGCCAGGGCGTCGACGTGGTGGGACACCGCGCCCTGCAGGGCCAGGACGCCGACCTTCACCCCCGGGCTCACCAGCCCCGGTCGGCGAAGGTGGTCTCCAGGGCGCCGACCTCCAGGCCGGGCATGGCCGCTCCCAGGCCCCGGGACACCTTGGCCAGGATGGCCGGGTCGCCGAAGTGGGTGGTGGCCTCGACCACGGCCTTGGCCCGGCGGGCCGGGTCGTCGGACTTGAAGATGCCCGAGCCCACGAACGTGGCCTCGGCCCCCAGCTGCATGACCAGGGCGGCATCCGCCGGGGTGGCGATGCCCCCGGCGCAGAACAGGGGGACGGGGAGGCGGCCGACCGACGCCACCTCCTGGACCAGGGGCAGGGGGGCCTGGAGCCGCTTGGCCCACTCGAACTGCTCGGCCCCGTCGGCCTGGGTGAGCTTGCGGATGTCGCCCAGGATGGTGCGCAGGTGCCGGACGGCCTCGACGATGTTGCCGGTGCCGGCCTCGCCCTTGGAGCGGATCATGCAGGCCCCCTCGGAGATGCGCCGCAGGGCCTCGCCCAGGTTCGTGGCCCCGCACACGAAGGGGACGGTGAAGGCCCACTTGTCGATGTGGTGGGTCTCGTCCGCCGGGGTCAGGACCTCGGACTCGTCCACGAAGTCGACGCCCAGGGCCTCGAGGATCTGGGCCTCGACGAAGTGGCCGATGCGGGCCTTGGCCATGACCGGGATGGTGACCGCGGCCTTGATGCCCTCGATCATCTCCGGGTCGCTCATGCGGGCCACGCCGCCGTCCCGGCGGATGTCGGACGGCACCCGCTCCAGGGCCATGACCGCCACCGCGCCGGCGTCCTCGGCCACCTTGGCCTGCTCGGGGTCGACCACGTCCATGATCACGCCGCCCCGGAGCATCTCGGCCAGGCCGCGCTTCACCCGGAACGTCCCGGTCTCGGGCGGGGTGGAGGCAGTCGTGGGGCTCTCGGGCATGGGTCCACTCTACGACCGGCCTCCCCCGACCCCGAAGCCGGTTGGCCCACGGATCGGCCCTCGGGCGGGACCGCTCAGAGGCCCTCGCCGGCGCCCCGGCGGGCCAGGACGGCCTCCCGGGTGGGCACCCGCCAGGCGATCCAGGCCACCCCCACCGCCCCGGCGGCGGCGATGGCCAGGCGCACGGCCAGGCGGTCCACGCCCAGGGCGATGCTCAGCGAGCAGGCCACCACGATCATGGCGCCGGCCAGCACCTTGGCCCGCCGGGGCATGCCCAGGCCGGCCCGGTGGTCACGCACCATGGGGCCCACGCCGGGCAGGTCCAGGACCCACCGCTCGAAGCGGGGGCTGGACTTGGAGAAGCACCACGCCGCGAACACGAAGGGGCCGACGGTGGGCAGCCCGGGCAGCACCACGCCCAGGGTGCCGACCCCCACCCCCACGAAGCCGAGCGCCGTCCACGCCGCCCGGGAGGCGCGGTTCGGGGCCGGGGGCACTAGGTCAACAGCTCGACGAGGTCCCGGGCGATCAGGACCACCAGCAGGGCGATCACCGTGCCCCCCACCGCGGTGTAGGCCCAGCGCCAGCGGTGGTCGGCCCGCCAGAAGCGGCGGATGCTCTTGACGTTGAACACGATGGCCAGCGCCCCGACCGGGATGCCGACCAGCGGCCCCACCCCGGCGGCCAGGCCCAGGGCCGGCCCCAGGAACGGGATCACCAGGTAGGTGAGGATGCACCGGGTGGCCGAGACCAGGATCGAGCGGCTGAAGGCGCTGCGCAGCGCGTCCTCGCCCAGCCGGGGCTGCGCGTCGGAGATGCGCAGGACCCGGCGGGCCAGCTCGTCGGCACTGGAGCGGGCCGGGGCGGGCGGAGCCGCGGCCAGGGAGGGCTCGGGCGCGGCCGTGGGCACGGTGGACACGGCGCCATGCTCGCAGCCCCGTCCCCCACCGGCCAACCCGGAGCGGGCGCTCACAGCTCCCGGAGGGTGGCGATGCGGTCCTCGATGGGCGGGTGGGTGTCGGACCGGCCGTCCCCGCCCTCGGGCCGGGCCGTGGGCGACTCGATCCACAGGTGGGCGATGGCCGGCGACGAGACCTGGACCACGGCGGCGGCGTCCCGCAGCTTCTCCAGGGCCGAGACGAGGGCCGGCGGGTACCGGGTCACCTCCACCGCGGCGATGTCGGCCAGGGCGTGGCGGTCCCGGTCCACCACCCGGCGCAGCGGCGGCGCGGTGACGGCCAGGGTGGCCACCTGCACGTCGTCGTGCTTGATGTGGCTCAGCTCGTGGGCCAGCACCGCCTCCAGCTCGACCCGGGTCATCGTCGCCAGCAGGCCGGTGGTGACCACGATGGCGGCGCGCTGCGGGGAGCGCCCCAGGGCCAGTGCGTTGGGGGCCTCGTCGTCGACGACGTAGAGATCCGGCTTGGGCAGGCCGCTGGCCACGCACAGCCCTTCGACCAGGTTGTGGAGCCGGGCGTGCTCCCCCGGATCCGCGGGCCGGGCCCGGCTGGCCGACAGGGCCACCCGCTCCGCGGTCCACCACAGAGCGAAGGCCGCCGCCCCGACCACCGCCACGGCCACGACGACGCCCACCGGGCCCAGGCCGACCAGCCAGGCCGGGATGGCCACCACCGCCACCGCCAGCAGCAGGGCGGATGCGCCGAGCAGCAGGGCGGAGCGGCGCGTGGTGCGGACGAGGTGCTGGTACACAGGCCGGTCAGAAGCTCACGTCGACGGGGCCCCGGGCGTCGCCCTCGGCCTGGAAGTACTGCCGGGGGCCGTAGCCGGCCATGCGGGCCAGGAACACCGAGGGCATGGTCTCGATCTTGGTGTTGTACCGGTTCACGGCGTCGTTGTAGTACTGCCGGGCGTAGGCCACGCGATCCTCGCTGGTGGTCAGCTCCTCCTGGAGGGCCAGGAAGTTCTGGTTGGCCTTCAGGTCGGGGTAGGCCTCGGACAGGGCGAACACGTTGGCCAGGGCGCCCGACACCGCCTGCTCGGCCGAGGCCTGCTCGGCCGGCGACGAGGCGGCCACCGCCCGGTTGCGGGCGGTGATTACCTGCTCCAGGGTGGCCTGCTCGTGGGCCGCGTAGCCCTTCACCGTCTCGACCAGGTTGGGGATCAGGTCGTGGCGCCGGTTGAGCTGCACCTCGATCTGGGCCCACGCCGCCTCGACCCGGTTCTTGAGCCTGACCAGGCCGTTGTAGAGCACGACCAGGCCGATGGCCACGACCAGCACCAGGACGAGGGCCACGATGGCGATGATCGATCCCACGGGTCCTCCGGGCGGGGTGCGGGGGGCGGCGCCCGCCGGGACGGGCGGAGCGAGCCTAGACCCCGCCCTCCGGCGCCCCGGCCACCGGGCTCAGCCGGCCACCCGCTCGTACAGGTCGAGGTAGCACCGGGCCAGGCGGTCCATGGAGAACACCTCGGCCCGCTCCCGGCCCGAGGCCACCAGGCGGGCCGCCCAGTCCGGGTCGCCCAGCACGGCCTGGAGCGCCCGGGCCAGGGCGGCGGCGTCGCCCGGGGGGACCAGGACGGCGTCGTGGTCCGGCCGGGCCACCCGGCGGTAGCCGGCCAGGTCGCTGGCCACGATGGCGGTGCCGGCGGCCATGGCCTCCAGCAGCACCACGCCGAAGGACTCACCCCGCAACGAGGGGGCGCAGTAGGCGGTGGCGCCCCGCAACCGGGACGCCTTCTCGGCGTCCGAGATGCGGCCCAGCCACTCGACCCGGGGGTCGCCGGAGGTGCGCTGGGCCAGGCGGTCGGTGTCGGGGCCGTCGCCGGCCACCCACAGGCGCACGTCGCGGGGCAGGTCGCCCAGGGCGTCGAGCAGGACCTCCAGGCCCTTGCGCTCGTCGTGGCGGCCCAGGAACAAGACGGTGGGGTGGCCGTCGGTGGGCGTGGGCTCGGCCTCGGCGAAGAAGGGGATCTCGATGCCGTTGTAGACCCGCTCGTAGCTGCCGCCGAGGTGGGCCGCGGCCAGCTCCTCGGCATCGGCGGAGACCGCGCACCGCAGGTCGAGCCGGCCGGCCAGGCGGCGCACCACGGGGCCCAGGGCCCGGTACGCGCCCGACACCCCGGCGGCGTGGAACGTCCCCACCAGCGGGGCCGGCTTGACCACGCAGGCCGTCATGCACGCCCCCGGCCCCAGCGGCTCGTGCAGGTTGAGCACGTCGAACCCCTCGTCGCGGGCGGCCCGGATGAGGCGGAGCTGGGCCGCCACGTCGGGGGCCAGGGGGGCGATGGAGCCGTTGGCGGCCATCGGCATGCTGTTGCCCAGCGGGGTCACCCAGGCGTCCGGCGGCGGGCCGTCGCAGGGGGCCAGCACCCGGGCCGGGTGGCCGTGGGCCCGCAGGGCCCGGGCCAGCCCCAGCACCTGGGCCTGCACGCCCCCGGGGATGGTCAGGCTGTAGGGGCAGACGAGGCCGATCCGCACGGGCCGGAGCCTACGGCCCGGCCCCGGCCCCGGCCCCAGCCAGCCGGGCGTCGCCGGGCCCGGGGGTGCTAGACAGCGCCGGTCGGGGCCGTGGGAGCCCCCCAGGAACGGGGAAGCAGCACAGATGTCGGACGCCCAGGACGAGACCGTCGCGCCGGAGCCCGCCCCGCGGGCCAAGCCCAAGGAGAAGGAGGGTCACGACCGGGTCGAGGTGGTGGCCGCCATCCTCCTCGGCATCGCCGGGGCCCTGACCGCCTTCTCGGCCTACAAGGCCGCCCTCACCGACGGCGACGCCCTCAAGGGCTACACCGAGTCCGCCAAGTCGACCTCGGACGCCAACAGCTCCTACGACGACTACTCCCAGACCTACTACGCCGACCAGCAGCTGTTTCGCGACTACCTGCTGGCCGCCAACGACGACCCGGAGGTGGGCCTGGGCCTGCGGGCCCTGTTCTTCGACGACAACCTGGAGGCCGCCACGACGAGCTGGGAGAACCTGCCGGAGGACGAGCGGCCGGCCACCGCCCTGGACGTCGACGCCTACCAGGAGACGGCGCTCGAGGAGTACAACGAGTTCAGCGCGGACGCCGAGACCCAGTTCACCGAGGCGGCCAAGGCCGACTCGGCCGGGGACAAGTTCGAGCAGGCGTCGGTGTTCCTGGCCATCTCCCTGTTCCTGGCCGGCGTGGCCAGCCTGTTCAAGGTCCAGGGCGTGCGCTACGCCGCCCTCATCGGCAGCGCCCTGGTCATCGTCCCGGGGATCATGGCCATGCTCGACGGCCAGAGCGCCCTGGGGTAGGTCCTCAGCCGCGGGCCGGTCGGCCCGGCCCGCCGTCAGGCCAGGCCGGCGGCGGCCAGGGCCTCGTGGTCCGAGGGCCAGTTGGGCTGGAGCAGGTGCCACTGGTCGGGGGCCCGCCGGATCAGGTCCTCGAGGGCGTGGGCCAGGTCCTGGGTGATGCGGGCCACGTCCTCGCGCAGCCGCCCCTGCCGGGCCACCTCCAGCGGCGGGCCGGCCACGCCCAGGTGCGTGCCGTCGGCCTCGTGGTAGACGGCCGCCGGGACCAGGGGCGCCCCGCTGCGCAGGGCCAGGGTGGCCGGGCCGCCGGGCAGGGTGGTGCGCTCGCCGAACATCTCCACCTCGATGCCGCCGCCGCCCAGGTCCCGATCGCACAGCAGGGCCAGGACGCGGTTCTGCTTGAGGGCTCGGGCGCAGGCCGAGGCCGCCCCGCCGTCGAGGGTGATGACCTCCATGCCCAGGGCCTCCCGCAGGCCCACGAACCACCGGGCCAGCTCGGGTGGCTCCAACTTCTCGACCACGGCCGAGACCGGGTGCCCGACCACCTCGGTGAGCCAGAACGCCGCCCACTCCCAGCCGCCCAGGTGCGGGAGGGCCAGGATGACGCCAGTGCCGGCGTCCAGGCCGGCCTCCACGTGCTCCATGGTCGCGCTGTGGAAGCCGGCGTCGAGGTCGGCCGCCGCCGTGCCGGGGAGGCGGAACGACTCCACCCAGTACCGGAGGTAGGAGGCGAAGGTGGCGTCCACCCTCCGGGCCAGCTCGTCCGGGCCCACGTCCTGGCCCAGGGCCCGGCGCAGGTTGCGCTCCACCATGAGCCGCCGGGCCGGCATCTGCCGGGCGGCCAGCCGGCCGCCGACGGTGCACACGGTCGGGATGGCCGCCGCCGGGAGGACCCGGGCCGCGGCCGAGCCGACCCGGAAGGCGGCGTAGGCGGGGTGGGGCAGGTTCAGCGGTCGTTGCGCCGGCCGGAGCCGAAGCGGTCGCGGGCGGCGAAGCGCTCACGGGCGCTACGGCGGCCCTCGGCGGTGCGGCGGGCCGCGGTGCGCGACACCCGGACCTGGCGGCGGGCCCGCTCGCGGGCGGTGGCCGGGCGGGGGGGCACGGCGCTGCTGGCCTGGCGCCAGACCTTGGCGAAGCGCTGGGCCGCCGTCACCACCGTGAGGGCCAGCGTGAGCCACAGGATGGCCACCATCAACCCGGGGAACAGCAGGGCCAGCCCGATGGCCACCAGGCGCTCGGCCCGCTCCATCAGCCCGCCCCTGGCGTCGTAGCCCAGAGCCTCGGCCTTGGCCCGCTCGTAGGAGATGACCAGCGAGGCGGCCAGGACGGCCAGGGGCAGCACGGCGATGCGGCCGGCGCCGGGCTGGGAGGACAGGTACCAGGCCACGCCACCCAGCAGGAGGGCGTCGGACACCCGGTCGCACACCGAGTCGAAGAAGGCACCGCGGGGCGACGCCGTGCCGGACGCCTTGGCCACCGCCCCGTCGAGCACGTCGGGCACGGCGCACAGCACCAGCAGGAGGATGCCCAGGCGGAGGGCGCCGTTGGCCACGGCCAGGGCGGTGACGCCGGCCATGACCACGCCCAGGACCGTCAGGTGGTCGGCGGTGATGCCGGTCTTGCGCAGGTTGGTCCCGATGGGCCGGAGCTGCTTCTCGGCCTGGCTGCGGAACTGTCCGTCGAACATCGGACTCCTCGGAGGGCGGGTGCGCTTGCAGAAGTTAGCAGCGTCGCGCAGGTAGGGACAGCATGCCCGCTACTCGCCCGTCCTGAACGGCGTGCCGGTGCCGGTCAGGGCCCCGTCCATGTCCGACCAGTCCTCGGGGTTGTCCTCCACGAAGAAGTCGACCACCTCGCCGTCGACCCCGTCCACCAGGACCAGGGCCCGGCGGGTGGGCGGGTTCTCGGCCGAGTAGCAGAGGATCCGCCAGGTCGGGCGGCTGCGCAGGCCCCGCCACCCCATCTGGGCCGAGGCGTGGCCCACGGGGAAGCCCACCGTGCGGGTGGCCACCACCAGGGCGTCCTGCTCGTCGACGTCGAGGTCGAAGCCGGAGAGCAGGCAGTAGGCCCCGGCCGCCACCAGTGCCGCCGCCGCCCACAGCAGGCCCTCGTTCACCACCGAGCCGTCGTCGCCCTGCCACATCACCCAGGCGGCCACGCAGGCCACGGCCAGCCCCAGGTACAGGTAGCCCGGGACCCGCCGGCGGTTGTTGTCGGGGAAGACGTAGGGCCCCACGTAGCCGGAGATGTCCAGGTCCTCGGGGAGGGCGTCGGTCACCTCGGCATCGGCCCCGGCGTCGTCCGCCGGGGCGTCGGGCTCGGGGCCGTCGTCGGGGCGCTCGTCGTCGGCCACGGGCGGCACGCTACCGACCGCCCCCGCCCACCGGCCAGGCGGCGCGCACCTTGCGGTAGGTGTCGGCCAGGGGCTCGGGCAGGACCCGGGCCTCGGCCACCGTGGTCATGAAGTTGGCGTCGGCCGCCCACCGGGGCAGCACGTGGACGTGCAGGTGGTCGGGCACCCCGGCACCGGCCGCGGCCCCCAGGTTGAGCCCCACGTTCAGGCCGTCGGGCTGGTAGGCGGCCCGCACCGCGGCCACCGCGTCGGCCACCGTGGCCCACAGCTCGGCCGCCTCGCCGGGGTCCAGGTCGGCCAGGTCGGGCACGGCCCGGACGGGCAGGACCAGCAGGTGCCCCGAGCCGTAGGGGTAGGCGTTGAGCAGCACCACCACCCGGTCGCCCCGCCACACCACCAGGGCCTCCTCGTCGGGCAGGCCCGAGGCCAGGATGCGCTCGAAGAGGCTGCGCCCGGCCTCGTCGGGCCGGATCTCGGCCGCGTCGGAGGACACCCGCTCCATGTAGTCGGCCCGCCACCCGGCCCACAGGCGGGCCAGGCCGGGCGCCGGGCCGCCCCCGGCCTCGGCCGCGGTGCGCCCGGCCGGTCCGGCGACCGTCACCGGCCGCCGGTCTGGGCCAGCACCTCGACCCGCAGCCGCTGGAGGAGGGTGTCGACGGGGACGCCCCGCTCGACGTCGCCCCCCCTCGGGTTCACACCCACGGTGCCGGCCTCCACGTCGTCGTCCCCCACCACCAGGACGTACGGCACCTTCTCGCTCTTGGCCTTGCGGATGCGGTTGCCCAGCTTCTCGCTGGCCTCGGCCACGTCGGCCCGGAAGCCCTCGGCCCGGATGCGGTCGGCCAGGCGGACGGCGTAGGCGTCGTGGCCGTCGCGCACGGGCAGGACCCGGACCTGGACCGGCGCCAGCCAGGTGGGGAAGGCCCCGGCGTAGTGCTCCAGCAGCACGCCGAAGAAGCGCTCCACGGAGCCGAACAGGGCCCGGTGGATCATGATGGGCCGGTGCCGGGCCCCGTCGGAGCCCACGTACTCCAGGCCGAAGCGTTGGGGGAGCTGGAAGTCGACCTGGATGGTGGACATCTGCCACGTCCGCCCGATGGCGTCGCGGGCCTGCACCGAGATCTTGGGCCCGTAGAAGGCGGCGCCCCCCGGGTCGGCCACCAGGTCCAGCCCCGAGGTGGCCGCCGCCGCCTCCAGGGCCGCGGTGGCCTCGGCCCACTCCTCCTCGGCACCGATGAACTTGTCCGAGTCCCCCCGGGTGGAGAGCTCCAGGTAGAAGTCGTCCAGCCCGTAGTCCCGCAGCAGGCCGAGCACGAACTCCAGCACGCTGGCCAGCTCGGCCTGGGCCTGCTCCTTGGCGCAGAAGATGTGGGCGTCGTCCTGGGTCATGCCCCGCACCCGGGTCAGGCCGTGGACCACGCCGGACTTCTCGTAGCGGTAGACGCTGCCGAACTCGAAGAGCCGCATGGGCAGCTCCCGGTAGCTCCGCAGGCTCGATCGGTAGACCAAGATGTGGAACGGGCAGTTCATCGGCTTGACGTAGTAGTCGATGCCCTCCGGGCCGCCCTCGTCGGCGAAGTGCATGGGCGGGAACATGCCGTCCGCGTACCAGTCGAGGTGGCCCGAGATCTGGAACAGGTCCGCCTTGGTGATGTGGGGCGTGTAGACGAAGTCGTAGCCGGCGGCCTCGTGGCGACGCCGCGAGTAGTCCTCCATCAGGCGCCGCACCAGGCCACCCTTGGGGTGGAAGACCGGGAGCCCGGAGCCGATCTCGTCGGGGAAGCTGAACAGGTCGAGCCCCACCCCCAGCTTGCGGTGGTCGCGCTTGGCCGCCTCCTCCAGGCGCTCCAGGTGCTGGGCCAGGGCGTCGGCCGAGGCCCAGGCCGTGCCGTAGACCCGCTGGAGCTGGGGCTTGGCCTCGTCGCCCCGCCAGTAGGCCCCGGCGATGCGCAGCAGCTTGAAGTGGCCCAGGTGGGTGCGGGTGTCGGGCACGTGGGGGCCGCGGCACAGGTCGACGAAGCCGGGGTAGCCGCGGAACGGGGGCCGGTCCTTGGGGGCCGGCGGCGGGTTCTCGTAGGTGCGGGCCGCGCCCGTCTCGGTGACCGAGGTGGGGTCCTCGGCCTCGCCGTCGATGATCTCCAGCTTGAACGGGTGGTCGGCGAAGACCTCCCGGGCCCGGTCGCTGGGGATGTCGTCGCGGACGAAGGGCTGGCTCTCGTCGATGATCTCGCGCATGCGGGCCTCGATGCGCTCGAGGTCGTCGAGGGCGAAGGTGGCGGGCACGCCGTCGGCCCCGGCCGGGAGCTGGAAGTCGTAGTAGAAGCCGTCCTCCACCGGGGGGCCGATGCCGAAGGTGGCCCCCGGGAACAGGTCGAGCACGGCTTGGGCCAGCACGTGGGCCGTGGAGTGGCGGATGGTGAAGAGGCCCCGGGGGCTGCTGGTGGTGACGATCTCCACCGCGTCGCCGTCGGCCAGCTCGTGGGACAGGTCCCGCTCGGTGCCGTTGACCACGCCGATCACCGCGTCCTTGGCCAGGCGACGCCCGATGGACGCGGCCAGGCCGCCGACGGTGGTCCCCGTCGCCACCGGGCGCGAGGAGCCGTCGGGGAGGGAGATGGTGATCTCGGACATGGGGCGCGACAGTACCGGCGGGGCCGGGCCGCCCCCGTGTCGGTTCAGGTCAGGAGCTGCGGCGGCGGGCTCCGGCCAGGGCGGCCGCCGCGCTGGGGCGCTCTTGGGCCTCGCCGTCGAGCTGCTCGGCACCGGCGCCGGGGGCCCCGCGGTGGGTGGCCCGGGGGGCGGCGGCGGACGGGGCCGAGGGGATCTGGGTGACCTCGCTGGGCAGCGCCTCGGCCTTCTTGGTGGCGTAGGCGTTGACGTACTCCTGGCCCGACAGCTCCCGGACGGCGAACATGACCTCGTCGGTGATCTGGCGCAGGACCAGGCGGTCGTTGGCGCGGTCCCGGTAGCGCTCGACCCGGACCGGCGGGCCGAAGCGGATGACCACCGGCCGGAACGGCCTCGGGAACCGGGCGTCGGGGGGCATGACCTCCCGGGAGCCGCGGATGCCCACCGGGATGATGGGGGCGCCGGTGCGCAGGGCCAGGCGAGCCGGCCCGGTGTGGCCCTTGTGCAGGACCCCGTCCCGGCTGCGGGTGCCCTCCGGGTAGATGCCGAACAGCTCGCCCCGCTCCAGCACCCGCTGGGCCGCGGCCAGCGCCCGCTCCGAGGCGCTGCCGCCCCCCCGGTCGATGGGGATCATCCCCATGGCCGGGAACAGGTGCCTGGTCGTCCACGAGTCCATGTACTCGGACTTGCCCACGTAGGTGATGCGACGGGGCAGCACCACGGGGACGAAGAACGAGTCCAGCACCGAGGTGTGGTTGGGGCAGATGAGCGCCGGCCCCTCGGTCGGGACGTTCTCCAGGCCCTGGACGTGAAAGCGCCAGGCGAACCGGAACGTGGGCGTGATGATGGCCTTGGCCACGGGGTACAGCTGCCCCACGTCGCGCTGGCCGGTCGTCATCTCTCGCATGCTGCCACAGCCATCCCCGCCCGGGGCGCCCGTCACACCCCGGTGTCGGGCCGCTGCCACACCCACCGCAGAGCGTGGCGCGATCAGGGTCGCAGGAGGTCCACGCCCAGCAGGGCGGCGGCGTCGGAGACGCCCCGGCCCCGGGCCGCGGCGGTGTCCACGGCGGCCACCGCGGCCGGGGTGTCCAGGTCGTCGTCCAGGGCGGCCCGGACCTCGTCGAGGGCGGCATCGCCGGCCCCCGCGGCCTGCCAGGCCGCCAGCCGGGTCCCGGCCTCGGGCATCAGGGACCCGTCCCACTCCCACTCCGTGCGGTAGTGGTGGGCCACCACGGCCAGGCGGATGGCCCGGGGGTCCTCGACCTTGCGCAGCTCGCTGACGAAGACCAGGTTGCCCAGCGACTTGGACATCTTCTCGCCGTCCATGCGGACCATGGCCTGGTGCATCCAGTGGCGCACGAAGGGCTCACCGGTGGCCGCCTCGGACTGGGCCGCCTCGCACTCGTGGTGGGGGAAGACCAGGTCGGCCCCGCCCCCGTGCAGGTCGATGGTGGTGCCCAGCTCCCGCAGGGCCAGGGCCGAGCACTCGATGTGCCAGCCCGGCCGGCCCGGCCCCCACAGCGAGTCCCAGGCCGGCTCGTCGGGGGCCGAGGGCTGCCACAGCACGAAGTCCAGGGGATCGCGCTTGTGGGGGTCGTCGGGGTTGCCGCCGTGGAGGGCGGCCAGGCGCAGCATCTCGTCCCGGTCGAAGCCGGACAGGGAGCCGAACCGCTCCGAGGACGACACGTCGAAGTAGACGGCGCCCCCGGCGGCGTAGGCGTGGTCCCGGTCCAGGACCATGCCGATGAAGCCCCGGATGTCGGCGATGGCCGAGGTGGCCCGGGGCTCGCTGAACACGGGGAGCAGGTCCAGGGCCTCCATGTCGTCGTCGAAGCGGGCCACCTCGGCGGCAGCCAGGTCGAGGTAGTGGACACCCAGCTCGCGGGCCTTGCGCAGGATGTCGTCGTCCACGTCGGTGACGTTGCGGACGCAGCGGGTGTCGTGGCCCCGGTCCCGCAGGCGCCGCTGGAGCACGTCGTAGGTGAGGTAGACGGCGGCGTGGCCGACGTGGGTGGCGTCGTACGGCGTGATGCCGCACGTGTACATGGTGACGACGTCGCCGGGCGTGAACGGCACGACCTCCCGCCGGGCCGTGTCGTAGAGCCGCATGGGCGGGCCGCCGCCGGTCACGTCGCCGGTGCGGGCGCCGGTGCCGGTGGCGGTGGCGGGATGGCGTCGTCCAGGCCGGTGAAGCGCACCGCCACCCTGGTCTTGTAGCGCACGTTGACCTGGAGCAGCACCGCGGCGAAGGCCTCGATGGGCGCGGCGTTGGACAGCTCGCCGGAGTCCAGGCCCCGCAGGTCCGGGATGCTGGACACGATGCCGAGCACGCACTCGGTGGCGCTCGGGTGGTCCGAGCAGACCAGCACGTCGGACTCGATGGGGCGGGCGATGTCGCCCAGCTCCTTGGCCGGCACGTGGTGGAAGGCGGCGGCCACCTTGGAGCGGGGCACCGCGGCCTGGACCGACGCCGCCACCGAGCCCCGGGGCGGGACCAGGGGCTGGAACTCGTGGCCCACCTTGGCCAGGGCGTTGGCCATGGAGATGACCACCTTGCCGGCCAGCTCGTCCTGCACCGAGGCCGCGGTGGCCCCCGCCGCGTCCCAGGGGGTGGCGATGACGACCACGTCGGCCGCCGCCGCCCCCTCGTTGTCGGCCGCCTCGATGGACAGCGAGCGGTCGGGCCACTTGCTCAGCAGGCGGTCGGCGACCTCCATGGCCCGGTACTTGGACCGCGAGCCGATCACCACGTCGTAGCCGACCGAGGCCAGGCGGACGGCCAGGCCGCTCCCCGCCGGGCCGGTCGCTCCCAGGACTCCGATGCGCATGGCCGGCACCCTATTGGGCGGCCGGCGATCGCGGTCAAGCGACGCGGGTGCTTCGGACCGGGGGCGCGCCGGCCGCGAGACTCCCCCCGTGCCCGACGACATCCTCGCCCCCTTCCTGGACGGATCGGCCCGCCGGGCCCGGTTCTCGGTGCGGCCCCGGCCGGTGGCCGCCCTGGCCCCGGTCGAGGGCCTCCTGGCCGGGGCGGCCGAGGTGGACATCACCCCGCCCCCCGGCCTGCCCAAGGCCGGCTACTCGGCCAACGCCCACGACGGCATCGGCTTCCGCACCCGCCTCCGGGCCCGGGTCCTGCACCTGCGGACCACCGACGCCTCGCTGGCCCTGGTGGCCTGCGACCTGCTGGGCGGCTCGGCCGTGGTCCAGCACCTGGTGGCCAGGGCCGTGGCCACCGACACCGACGTCCCCCTGGCCGGCCTGATGATCGGGGCCACCCACACCCACGCCGGGCCGGGCCAGTTCCTGGGCACCGACTTCTACAACCGCTTCGCCTCCAACCGCAGCGGCTTCGACCCGGCGTGGACGGCGTTCCTGGTCGAGCGCATCGCCGGCGCGGTGCGCTCGGCCGTGGCCCAGCGGGCCCCGGCCCGCCTGGCCGTGGGCACGGCGGACGTGTGGGGCCTGACCCGCAACCGCTCCATCGAGCCCCACGTGCGCAACCCCGAGGTGGCCGACCGGCGCACCGACCCCCACCGCCGCTACGCCAACGTCAACCCCCAGATGCACGTGGTCCGGGTCGACCGGGGGGCGGGCGGAGCCCCGGACCCGCTGGCCGCCCTCGTCGTGTTCTCGGTGCACGGCACCGGCATCCCCCAGCACGCCCCCGAGTACAACGCCGACCTGTGGGCCTACCTGGTGGGCGAGGCGTCGGACCGCATCGCCGCGGCCACCGGCACCCGGCCCGTGGTGGGCGCGGTGGAGGGCACCCACGCCGATGTGGCCCCCGCCCTGCGGCCCGGCCAGGCCGGCCACGTGGAGGCCCGCCGGGTGGGCCGGGACCTGGGCGCCGCCGCCGCCGACCTGCACGCCTCCCTGGCCGGCGCCCTGTCCCCCGACACCCGCCTGGGCGCGGCCCTGCGGGAGCTGGACCTCGACCGGGACCGCACCGTCGAGGACGTCACCCTGCCCGACCGGCCCGCGGTGGGTGCCTCCCTGGTGGCCGGGGCCTTCGAGAACACCACGCCCGTCATCTGGCGCATCCCGCCCTTCCGGGCCGGCACCCCCAAGCGCTGGGGCGCCGAGGGCCCGCAGGGCACCAAGTGGGTGCTGGGCAGCCGCTGGCTCCAGCCCGCCGTCATCCCCAAGCGCTCGTTCCCCCGGGTGCTGCCGGTCCAGGTCCTGCGCCTGGGCGACACCGCCCTGGTGGGCCTGCCCTTCGAGGTCACGGTGGCCTCCGGCCGCCACATCGCCGCCGCCGTGGCCCCCGAGGTGGCGGCCCTGGGGGTGGACCGGGTGGTGGTGTCCTCGGTGGCGAACGAGTACTCGGGCTACGTGGCCTCGCCCCAGGAGTACGAGCTCCAGCACTACGAGGGGGGCCACACCCTCTACGGGCCGGCCACCCTGGCCGCCCTGGCCGGCGCCTCCCGACGCCTGGCCGCGGATCTGGCCCGGGCCGCGGCGGGTGACGGCCCGGCGGTGGTGGCCGACGTGGTCCCCGAGCGCCGCTTCTCGCTCCGGGTCCACCGCTACCTGCCCGCCCCCTCACCGGCCGGGGCGCCGGCCGTGGACCGGGGCTTCGTGGGGGGCCCCGCCTTCACCGACACCACCGCCACCTCCGACGCCTGCTGGGAGCTGCGCTGGGTCGACGTGGCCCCCGGCGACCTGCCGTGGCACGAGTCGCTGGTGCGGGTCGAGGCCACCGACGACACCGGCCCCGACCCCCGATGGCGCCCGGCCGTGGGGCCCGGCGACCGGCCGGTGGACGACACCGGCTGGGACGTGGCCGTCCACCACCTGGGCCCCGACCCCGACGGGCCCGGGCACCGCTACGCCGCCCGCTGGTACCTGCCCGACCTGCGGGCCGGCCGCCGCCACCGCCTGGTGCTGACCCCGGTGGCCGGCCGCCCCGAGGTGGCCTCGGCCCCCTTCGACTGAGCCGGCCGGTGCCCGCCCCCGACGCCCCACCCGCCCTCGACCTGCGCGACGTCTCCGTGGTGCGGGGCGGGCGGGCCCTGCTCGACCGGGTCAGCTGGACCGTCCGGCCCGGGGAGCGGTGGGCCCTGCTGGGCCCCAACGGCAGCGGCAAGACCACCCTGGTCCGGGTGGCCGGCCTGTGGCTGCGGCCCACCGCCGGCCAGGTGCGGGTGGCCGGCGAGCTCTCGGGCCGCACCGACGTGCGGAGCCTGCGGGCCCGGGTGGGCTTCACCAGCGCCGCCCTGGCCGACTCCCTGCGAGCCGACGTGGACGCCCTGGACGTGGTCATGACCGGCCGGCGGGCGGCCCTGGAGGCGTGGTGGCACGACTGGACCGACGAGGACCGGGCCGCGGCCCTGGGCGAGCTGGAGCGGGTGGGGGCCGCCCCCCTGGCCGGGCGCCGCTTCGGCACCCTGTCCTCCGGCGAGCGGCAGCGGGTGCTGCTGGCCCGGGCCCGGGCCGGCGACCCGGCCCTCCTCCTGCTGGACGAGCCGGCGGCCGGGCTGGACCTGGGTGGGCGGGAGGACCTGGTCGACTGCCTGGCCGCCCTGGCCGCCGATCCCGCCACCGCCCCCCTGGTGCTGGTCACCCACCACCCGGAGGAGATCCCGCCCGGCGCCACCCACGCCCTCCTGCTCCGGGCCGGACGGGTGGTGGCCGCCGGGCCGGCCGACGAGGTGCTGGCCTCGGGGCCGTTGTCGGCCTGCTTCGGCCTGGACCTGGACGTGTCCCGCGCCGGGGGGCGGATCATCGCCCGCCGCGCCCGGTACCTTTCGGAGCGATGAGCGACGACCTCCCCCCCGGCATCGACCCGGCCGCCGTCACCTCCTGGCTGGCGGCGCGGGTCACCGTGGCGCCCCCCCTGTCGTTCCACCTCATCACCGGCGGGCACTCCAACCTGACCTACCGGGTCACCGACACGCAGGGCCGGGCCTGGGTGCTGCGCCGCCCGCCCCTGGGCCAGGTGCTGGCCACCGCCCACGACATGGAACGCGAGCACCGCATCATCACCGCCCTGGCCCCCACCGACGTGCCGGTGGCCCCGGTGGTCGGCCTCAGCCCCGACGACTCGGTCAACGGCGCCCCCTTCTACGTCATGGACTTCGTCGAGGGCCACGTCGTGCGCAGCGAGGCCGACGCCGCTCCCCTCCCCCCCGCGGCCCGGGCCCGGGCCGGTGAGGCCCTGGTCGACGTGCTGGCCCGCATCCACGACGTCGACCCGGGGGCCGTCGGCCTCGGCGACCTGGGCCGCACCGAGGGCTACATCCCCCGCCAGCTGAAGCGCTGGTACGGCCAGTGGCAGAAGTCCAAGAGCCGCGACCTGCCCGCCGTCGACACCGTGCACGACACCCTGCTGGCCCACGTGCCGGAGCAGGGCCCGGCCACCATCGTCCACGGCGACTACCGGCTCGACAACTGCCTCCTCACCGACGCCGGCGAGGTGGCCGCCGTGCTCGACTGGGAGATCTGCACCCTGGGCGACCCGCTGGCCGACGTGGGCCTGCTCGTCGTGTACTGGGGCGAGGACGGCACCGCCTTCACCGCCCTCCCGGGGGCCGCCACCGCGGCCGAGGGCTTCCCCCGGGCCTCGGAGCTGCTGGCCCGCTATACGAGGGCCTCGGGCCGCAGCGTGGCGGACGTCGACTTCTACATCGCCTTCGGCTACTGGAAGCTGGCCTGCATCCTCGAGGGCGTGGCCACCCGGTACCGGGGCGGCTCCATGGGCGAGGGGGCCGAGGTGGCCGAGATGTTCGACGTGCAGGTCGAGCTGCTGGCCCGGGCGGCCGAGGCCACCGTGGCCCGCATGGGGGTGGCGACCGAGCGATGACCGCCACCTACGAGACGTTCCCCCACCGGCCGCTGGTCGAGCCGGTGCTGGTCATGGCCCTGGAGGGCTGGATCGACGCCGGCATGGCCGCCACCGGCGCCGTCGGCACCCTGCTGGGCGAGCTGGACACCGAGCCGGTGGCCGCCTTCGACGCCGACGAGCTGCTCGACCACCGGGCCCGCCGGCCGGTGCTGCACCTGGTGGCCGGCGTGTCCCAGAACCTGTCGTGGCCCGGCATCGAGGTGCTGGCCGCCCGCGACGGCAAGGGCCGCGACCTGCTGATCCTGGCCGGGCCCGAGCCCGACCACTCGTGGAAGGCCTTCGGCCACGCCGTGCTGGGCCTGGCCGCCGAGCTGGGCACCCGCATGGTGGTGGGCCTGGGCGCGTACCCGGCCACCGTCCCCCACACCCGACCGGTGCGCCTGTCGGTCACCGCCGGCACCGAGGAGCTGGCCGCCCGCTGGCCCTTCCTGCGGGGCACCCTGGACGTGCCGGCCGGGGCCCAGGCCGTGATCGAGCGCTTCGCCGCCGACCGTGGCCTCGACGCCCTGACCCTGTGGGCCCAGATCCCCCACTACGCCTCCGGCGTGGCCTACCCGGCGGGCAGCGCCGCCCTGCTGGAGCACCTGGAGGCGGTGGCCGGGCTGTCGCTGCCCCGGGGGGAGCTGGAGCAGGAGGCCACCGACACCGTGGCCCGCCTGGACAGCGCCATCGCCCGCAACGACGAGCACTCGGCCATGCTCCGGGCCCTGGAGGCCGACGCCGACGACACCCCGGCCGAGGGCGAGATCCCCTCCGGGGACGAGCTGGCGGCCGAGCTGGAGCGCTTCCTGCGGGACCAGGGCGGCACGTGAGCCCCGCCCCCGAGGTCGCCGGGTGCGCGGTGGCCACCCGCAACTACCTGGCCGACGCCCGCCTGGCCGCCCGGTCGTTCCTCGACCACCACCCCAGCGCCCGCTTCACCATCGTCGTGGTCGACGGCGACCACACCGCCCCGGCCGGCTGGTCGCACCGGGCCGTCGAGCTGGTGACCCCCACCGAGCTGGGCCTGGAGCCGGCCGAGCTCCTCACCATGGCCGCCATCTACGACCCGGCCGAGCTGGCCTGCGCCCTCAAGCCGTGGGCCCTGCGCCGGGCCCTGGCCCACGCCGAGGTGGCCGTGTACGTCGACGGCGACGTCGAGGTCCTGGCCCCCATGCCCGAGCTGATCGACGCCGCCCGCCACCACGAGGTGGTCCTGGTCCCCCACGTGCTCGAGCCCGTCCCCCGCGACGGCCGCCTGCCGGACGAGCCCGGCCTGCTCGGGGCCGGCATGTACAACGCCGGCATCCTGGCCTGCGGGCCGGGGTCCGAGCGCTTCCTGGACTGGTGGGACGTGCGCCTGCGGCGGGAGTGCCTCAACCAGCCGTCCCTGATGCTCCACGGCGACCAGCGGTGGTTGGACTTCGTGCCCGCCCTGTTCGACCACAAGATCCTGCGGGACCCGGCCTACGACGTCGCCTACTGGAACCTGCACGAGCGGCCCACGGCCTGGGTCGACGGCCAGCTCTGCGTGGTCGACCGGCCGGTCCGGTGCTTCCACTACTCCGGCCTCACCGATGCCCGGCCGTGGATGTTGAGCGGCTTCGCCGGCGACCGGCCCCGGGTCACCCTGGCCGGCCTGCCGGCCGTGGCCCGCCAGTGCCGGGGCTGGCTCGACCGGCGCCGGGCCGTGGGGGCCGACGCCGACCGGGCCCTGGGCTACCACTGGGCCCGCACCGGCCGGGGGGTCCCCGTCGATCCCCGGTCCCGGATGCTGTTCCGGGCCGCCCTGCTGGCCGCCGAGGGCGACCCCACCGGGGCCACCCCCGTGCCCCCGTCGCCCTTCGCCCCCGACGGCGGCCAGGCCTGGGAGGAGTGGATGCGCCGCCCCGAGGCCCCCGGCGAGGTGGGTCGCTACCTCCAGCAGCTCTGGCGCGACGCCCCCTTCCTCCAGCAGCTCTTCCCCGACGTGCCCGGCGCCGACCGGGGCCGCTACCTGGCCTGGCTGGACAGCCGGGCCGCGGACGAGGCCGCCGTCCCCGACCCCTTCCGCCCCCGACCCGAGGAGCTCGACGTGCCCGGCGCCGCCGCCCCACCCCCGCCGGCCCGCCGGCCCCCCCGCCCGGCGGCCGACGCCCAGCTCCCGCTGGACGACCTGGACCGGGCCCGGGCCGCCCACGACCAGCCGGCCCGCTCGGCCCCGGGCACGGTGGGCAAGGTGGTCGACCGCTTGCTGGCCGGCCGGGACGCCCGCAGCGCCGAGGCCACCGCGGCCCTGGCCGACGCGGTGGGTGAGCTGGCCCGCCGGCTGGCCGACCTCTCCGACCGGGTGGACCGCGCCCGCGACACCCTCCACGAGCACGAGGGCCGCAGCGACGAGCTGGCCGCCGCCGACGGAGCCCTCCGGACCGAGGCCGAGGAGCTGGGCCGGCGCCTGGGCGACGTGGAGTCGGGCCTGGCCACGGCCCGGGGCGACCTGGACGGCGCCCTGGAGCAGGACCGCATCACCGCCGGCATCGTGGCCGACGCCGAGGAGCGCCTGGCCGACGACCTGGGCGACCTGCGGCTCCGGGTGGCCAAGCTGGCCGTCGAAGTGGCCGATGAGGCGGCCGACGCGGCCACCGACGACGAGGAGGAGCAGCCATGAGGGTCGACGGAGGGGTGGGCGGCGACCTCGCCGGGGTGGGGGCGGCCGCCGCGGCGGCCGAGGCCGAGGGCTACGACGGCATCTGGGCCGCCGAGACCAACCAGGACCCGTTCCTGACCCTGCTGCTGGCGGCCGAGCACACCGAGCGCATGGAGCTGGGCACCGGCATCGCCGTGGCCTTCGCCCGCAACCCCATGACCCTGGCCCAGAGCGCGCACGACCTGCAGCGCTTCTCCCAGGGGCGCTTCCTGCTGGGGCTGGGCAGCCAGATCAAGCCCCACATCACCCGGCGCTTCTCCATGGAGTGGAGCCGGCCGGCGGCCCGCATGCGGGAGATGGTCCTGGCCCTGCGGGCCATCTGGGCCACGTGGAACGACGGGGCCGAGCTGGACTTCCGGGGCGAGATGTACACCCACACCCTGATGACCCCGTTCTTCACCCCTCCGCCGTCGCCCCACGGCCCGCCCCCGGTGTACCTGGCCGCGGTGGGGCCCAAGATGACGGCGGTGGCCGGCGAGGTGGCCGACGGCCTGCTGGCCCACGGCTTCACCACCGCCGAGTACCTGCGCGACGTCACCCTCCCGGCCCTGGAGGTGGGAGCGGCGGCGGCCGAGGTGCCCCGCACCCGGGAGGCGGTCACCATCTCGCTGCCGGCCTTCGTGGTCACCGGGGCCGACGACCAGGCCACCGAGGCGGCCGCCACCGCGGTGCGGGGCCAGATCGCCTTCTACGGCTCGACCCCGGCCTACCAGGGCGTCCTCGACCACCACGGCTGGGGCGACCTCCACGGCGACCTGAACCGCCTGTCCAAGGAGAAGCGGTGGGCCGAGATGGGCCAGCTCGTCGACGACGACGTGCTGTCGGCCTTCGCGGTGGTGGCCGAGCCCGACACGGTGGCCGAGGGCCTCCTGGCCCGCTTCGGGGACGTGGTCGACCGCCTCAGCTTCTACGCCCCCTACCAGGCCCCGCCCGATCTCTGGACCCAGGTCCGCAGCCAGCTCCAGGCCACCTGAGCCCCGACGCGCCGGAGCCCGACGTCGTTGTCGGGCTCCGGTGAGCGGAAGGACCGGGCACACGGCCTCCGCGGGTTCCCCCCGAACCGTGGGCCCGGGGTGCTTGCTCTGTCCCCATCGGACGAACGGGCCGTCCTTGGAGGGTTGGGGGTCCGTTCCGTCCGGCCCTAGGCGGGCACCAGCTCCTCGCTCAGGTAGCGGTCCCGGCACAGCGAGCGCTGGAGCTTGCCGGAGCTGGTCTTGGGCAGCGTGCCGGCGGCCACCAGCACCACCTCGCGGGGGGCGACGCCGGCCGAGGACCGCACCCTCTCGGCCACCTGGTCCCGCACGGTGGCGCTGACCGGCTCGCCCTCGGCCGGCCTGACCTCGGCCACCACCACCACCTCCTCCTGGCCGTGGCGGCCCTCCACGCCGATGGCCACCACGTTGCCGGCCCGCACGCCCTCGACCGCGCCCACGGCCCGCTCCACGTCCTGGGGGAAGACGTTGCGGCCGCCCACGATGATCACGTCCTTGATCCGGCCGCACAGGACCAGCTCGCCGTCGACCAGGTAGGCCAGGTCACCGGTGCGCAGCCAGTCGTCGTGGGAGGCCTGCTCGGTCAGGTCCGGGCGCCGGTAGTAGCCGCTGGTCACCGACGTCCCCCGGATCTCCAGCTCGCCCACCTCCCGCTCGGTCCGCACCACGCCGGTCTCCGGGTCGACGATGCGCATCTCCAGGCCCGGCACCGGCCGGCCCAGGCGGGCCAGGCGCCGGGTGCCGGTGGCGGCCGGGTCGGCCACCGGGGCGGCGTAGCGCTCGGTCTCCAGCACCCTCCTGTCGACGGTGTCGGTGCGCAGCCCCTGGCCCGGCACGGGGAACGAGCCGGCGATGCACACCTCGGCCATGCCGAAGGCCGGGAACAGGGCCCCGGGGCGGAGGCCGTGGCGGGCCCCCGCGGCCACCAGGGCCTCCATGGCCTCGACGTCGACGGGCTCGGCCCCGTTGAGGGCCACCCGCAGGGCGGAGAGGTCGAGGCCGTCGAGGCGCTGCAGGGCCCGTGTGGCCAGCACCCAGGCGAAGTTGGGTCCGGCGGTGGCCGTGGCCGCGTGGTCGGACAGCCACTGGACCCACCGCGACGGCGAGGCCATGAAGTCCTGGGGCCCGGCCAGGAACAGGTCGCCCCCGGTCGACATGGGGAGGGTCAGCATCCCCACCAGGCCCATGTCGTGGTACAGCGGCAGCCACGACAGCAGCCGGTCACCGTCGGCCGTGAAGCCGGTGACCTCGATGATGGCGTCGAGGTTGGCGCACACCGTGCGGTGCGGGAGCATCACCCCCTTCGGCTCGGCCGTCGAGCCGCTGGTGAACTGGAGGATGGCCAGGCGGTTGGGGTCGACCTGTGGGGCCACGAAGGCAGCGGGGTCGCCCCCCAGGTCGTCCAGGGCCACCAGCGGCGGGTCGCCGGGCCGGGCCTCCACGAAGGGGGCCAGCTGCTCGTCGATCAGGAGGAGGGCGGCGTCGCCGTGGGTGAGACGGGCCCGGGTCTGCTCCACGAACTCCTCCACCGAGCTCATCCGCATGGGGAGGGGCAGGACCATGGCCGCGGCCCCGGCCAGCCACGTGGCCTGGATGGCGGTGACCAGGGGGCGGCTGGTGGGGCCGAGCAGGGCGACGTGGTCGCCGGGGCCGACACCCCGGGCCTGGAGGGCGGCGGCCATGCCCCGGGCCCCGTCGTGGAGCTCCGACCAGGGCACCCGCTGGGCGTCGTCGCCGTCCAGGAAGGTGATGGCGCCCCGGCCCGAGCGGGCCGCGGCCTCGATGCGCGCGGTGAGGGTGAGCACGACCGGTCCGACCTCTCGGCGGTCCGCCCCGTTACCCCGCGGCCCGATACCGGTCGCCCCACGGGCGGGACGACATGATGGCGGCGTGCCCCCGTCGCCCGCGCCCTGGTCCCGGTGGGGGGTGGCGCTGGCCGTCCTGGCCCTGGCCGTGACCCTCGCCGTCCACGTCAGCCCGTGGGCCACCAAGGGCTTCGGCGTCTCCCACGACGGCTACAACGGCGCCATGTGGGGCCTGGGGGCCCGGGCCGCCCGCGACGACCCGCTGGGGCACCGCCTGGGCGGGGTGCAGCCCCAGGGCTACCGCTACGCCAACCACCCGCCGCTGACCGTGTGGGCCGCCACCGCCACCACCGCGCTCGGGGGGGAGCGCCCGGCCGCGGTGCGGGCGCCCGCCGCCCTGGCCAGCCTGGCCGCCCTGGCCGTGCTGGCCCTGCTGCTGCGCGACGCCGGCTTCTCGCCGCCGGAGGCCGTGGCCGGGGTGGTGCTGGCCGGCACCTCGGCCATGTTCCTCACCTACGGGGCCATGCTCGACACCCCCGTCGTCGCCCTGCCCTTCGGGCTGGCCGCGGTGGCCGCCGCCCAACGGGCCTGGCAGGGCCGGCCGGCGCCGGACGTCCTGGTGCTGGCCGTCGGCGCCCTGGCCGGCCTGGCCGGCTGGCAGGCCCTCCTGGCCGCCGGGCTGGCCGGCGGGCTGGCCCTGCTGTCCGGTCGCGGGCCCGGGCCGCGCTCGGCCCGGGTGCTGCTGGCCGGGGCGGCCGCCGGCCTGGCCCTGACCCTGGGCTGGATCGCCTGGGTGGAGGGCACCCTCCTGGAGTTGGCCGACCAGGCCTCGCTGCGCAGCGGGGCCGGCGAGAGCTGGCTCGACCGCCAGGGCCGGTTCCTGCTCGACCTGTACGGCCCCGCCCTGCTGGCCGTCCTGGCCGCCGGGCTGCTCGTGGGCCTGGCCCGCGGCGACGGCGCCGACGACCGCGCCGGCGGGCGGACCGGGTGGTGGGGCGGCGCCCGGCCCCTGCTGGCGGTGCTGGTGACGGTGGTGGTGCTGTACGTGGTGGCCTTCCGCCAGGCCGCCGGGATCCACGACTACTGGACCTACTGGGGTGTCGCCCTGGTGGCCGGGGCCGGCGCGGCCGGCGCCCGCGCCGTGCTGGGCCTGCGCCGCCGGCTGCCCGACCGGGCCGGCCCAGTGGTGGCCGCGGTGGTCGCCCTGGTGGTGCTGGGCGTGGCCGCCGCCGGGGCCGGGCGGCGGAGCGACGCCGACCGGGCCATCCAGGAGGGCCTCGACGCAGTGCCGGTGCTGGCCGCCGCCCCCCGGGCCCCCGAGCCGGATGCCGCCACCGTGGCGGTCCGGGACGCGGACCGGACCGGCGCCCCGTGGGCCAACTGGGCCACCCACGGCGAGGCCCTGCGCCCCACCCGGGCCGAGCTGGCGGCCCTGCCCGCCGACCGCCTGCTGTTCTTCCGGGCCGAGGGGCCGCTCGACCCTGCCCTGCGGGCCGCTGCGGTGGCGGTGCGGGGCCGGTACGTCCTGGTGCCTGCCGGGGCCTACCGCCAGGCGCTCGGCCGGTGACGATGCCGTCACCGGGCCCGGGCCGACCGCCTACGGGGCCGGCGGGGAGCCCGAGTACGTTCCGGCCATGGCCGAGACCGCCCCCGCCCCCGACGACCAGCCCGCCCACCGCTACTCGGCCGCCCTCGCCCAGGAGCTGGAGGCCGCCTGGCAGGACCGGTGGGAGCAGGAGGGGACGTTCCACACCCCCAACCCGGTGGGCGAGCTGTCGGCCGGCTTCGCGGCGGTGGCGGACCGTCCCAAGCGCTACGTGCTGGACATGTTCCCGTACCCCTCCGGTGTCGGGCTGCACGTGGGGCACCCGCTGGGCTACATCGGCACCGACGTCTACGCCCGCTACCTGCGCATGAACGGGCACAACGTGCTCCACGCCATGGGCTACGACTCCTTCGGCCTGCCGGCCGAGCAGTACGCCCTGCAGACCGGCACCCACCCCCGGGTCACCACCGAGGCCAACATCGCCACCATGCGCCGCCAGCTCCGGCGCCTGGGCCTGGGCCACGACCCCCGCCGGTCGGTCTCCACCACCGATCCCGGCTTCTACCGCTGGACCCAGTGGATCTTCCTGCAGCTCTTCGGGAGCTGGTACGACCCGGACGCCGGCCGGGCCCGCCCGGTGACCGAGCTGGAGGCCGAGCTGGACGCCGGCACCCGGGCGCCGGCCGAGGGCACCAACCCGTCGGGCCGGCCCTGGGCCGAGCTGGACGCCCCCGCCCGCCGGGCCGTGGTCAACGCCCACCGCCTGGCCCGTGTGGCGGAGGTCCCGGTCAACTGGTGCCCGGGCCTGGGCACGGTGCTGGCCAACGAGGAGGTCACCGTCGACGGGCGCTCCGAGCGGGGCAACTTCCCGGTGTTCCGCCGGCCCATGAGGCAGTGGATGCTGCGCATCACCGCCTACGCCGACCGCCTGCTGGACGACCTCGACCGGTTGGATTGGCCCGAGGCCATCAAGTCCATGCAGCGCAACTGGATCGGTCGCTCCACCGGCGCCGAGGCGCGCTTCGCCACCCCCGCCGGCGACCTGGTGGTGTTCACCACCCGGCCCGACACCCTGTTCGGGGCCACCTACATGGTGGTCGCCCCCGAGCACCCCCTGGTGGGCGACCTGACGGCGGCGGCGTGGCCCGAGGGCACCCCGGAGGCGTGGACCGGCGGCGCCCCGGACCCGGCCACCGCGGTGGGGGCCTACGTGGCCGCCACCGCCCGCCGCTCCGAGCTCGACCGCCAGGCCGGCGACCGGGCCAAGACCGGCGTGTTCACCGGCACCCACGCCACCAACCCGGCCACCGGGCAGCCCGTCCCGGTGTTCGTGGCCGACTACGTGCTGATGGGCTACGGCACCGGGGCGATCATGTCCGTGCCCGCCCACGACGAGCGGGACTTCGCCTTCGCCCGGGCCTTCTCCCTGCCCATCGTCGAGGTCGTCCGGCCCCCCGAGGGGTGGCGGGCCGAGCACGGGGTGGACGAGGGCGCCCCGGCCGAGGGGTGGCCCCAGGCCTTCACTGGCGACGGTGAGGCGGTGGCCTCGGCCAACGCCGAGGTGTCCCTGGACGGCCTGCCGGTGGCCGAGGCCAAGGCGACCATCACCACGTGGCTGGAGGACCGGGGCCGGGGCCGGGGCACCGTGCAGTACAAGCTGCGGGACTGGCTGTTCAGCCGCCAGCGCTACTGGGGCGAGCCGTTCCCCATCGTCTACGGCACCGACGGGGAGCCCCGGGCCCTGCCCGCCTCGGCCCTGCCCGTCGAGCTGCCCCCCATGGAGGACTTCACCCCCACCACCTCGGACCGCGAGGACTCCGAGCCCGAGCCACCCCTGGGCCGGGTCGAGGGGTGGAGCACGGTGACGCTCGACCTGGGCGACGGCGAGGGGCCCCGGGAGTACCGCCGGGAGCTGAACACCATGCCCAACTGGGCGGGGTCGTGCTGGTACGAGCTGCGCTACCTGGACCCCGCCAACGACCGGGCCTTCGTCGACCCCGAGAACGAGCGCTACTGGACGGGCCCCGTCGCCGACGGCGACTGCGGGGGTGTCGACCTGTACGTCGGGGGGGTGGAGCACGCCGTGCTCCACCTGCTCTACGCCCGCTTCTGGCACAAGGTCCTCTTCGACCTGGGCCACGTGTCGTCGTCGGAGCCCTTCCGGCGCCTGTTCAACCAGGGGATGATCCAGGCCCACGCCTACATCGACGAGCGGGGCTTCCACGTCGAGGCCGCCGAGGTGGTCGAGGAGGGCGGGCGGTACCTGCACGACGGGTCGGAGGTGCGCCGGGAGCTGGGCAAGATGGGCAAGTCCCTGAAGAACTCGGTCGCCCCCGACGAGATGTGCGAGCGCTACGGCGCCGACACGCTGCGGCTCTACGAGATGTTCGGCGGACCCCTGGACCAGAGCCGGCCCTGGGACACCACCGCGGTGGTGGGCATGTACCGCCTGCTGCAGCGCATCTGGCGGGTGGTGGTGGACGAGGAGACGGGCGCGGTCCGGGTCACCGACGACCCGCCCGACGAGACCACGTCCCGGGCCCTGCACCACGCCGTCGCCGCCGTGCGGGAGGGCATGGAGAGCCTCCGGTTCAACACCTCCATCGCTCGCATCACCGAGCTGACCAACCACCTGACCGGCCGGGGTGGGCCCGCGCCCCGGGAGGTGGCCGAGGCCCTGGTCCTCCTGCTGGGCCCGCTGGCCCCCCACGTGGCCGAGGAGCTGTGGCAGCGGCTGGGCCACGACGGCTCCCTGGCCCACGTCCCCTACCCCGAGGCCGACCCGGGCTGGCTGGTGGCCGACACGGTGGAGATCCCGGTGCAGGTCAACGGCAAGGTCCGGGGCCGGGTGACGGTCCCGGCCGATGCCGACGGCGACGCCCTGGAGGCCGCGGCCCGGGCCGACGAGCGGGTGGCGGCCCTGATCGGCGGGGCCACCGTCCGCAAGGTGGTGGTGGTGCCCGGCCGGCTGGTCAACGTGGTTCTGGGGTGAGGGTCAGCCCTTGGGCTCGATGACCAACACGGGGATGTCCCGGTCGGTCTGGGCCTGGTACTCGTCGTAGCCGGGCCACACCTCGGTGGCCACCGCCCACCACTCGGCCTTCTCGTCCCCGGTGACCTCCCGGGCGGTGGCGTCGACCACCGTCTCGCCGTCCTGGAGGGCCACCACCTCGGGATGGGCCTTGAGGTTGTGGTACCAGACCGGGTTCTGGGGAGCGCCGCCCATGGAGGCCACCACCGCGTAGCGGCCGTCCTTCTCCACCCGGATCAGGGGGGTCTTGCGCTGCTTGCCGCTCTTGGCCCCCAGCGTCGAGAGGATCACGCACGGCGCTCCCTGCATGACGCCCCCCTCCCGGCCCCCGGTGGCCTCGTACTGCTCGACCTGGGTGGCGACCGGCTCCCAGGGGCTGGGCTCGTACGGCGCGTCGATGGGCATGGGGCTCTCCTCTCGTCGGGGCCCCGACGCTACCGGCCCCCCGCCCCGGTGGGCGCCGCCGGTCCTGGCCAACGACGCCTCAGAGCGGCAGCCGGTTGCGGATCCAATCGGCGAACAGCGGATCGACGACCACGTAGCGCCCCTCGTCCTCGATGACGTGGCCCCGGTCCACGAGACGCCGGCGCGCGTGCTGGGCGGTGCCGGTGGGGAGGTCGAGGATCTTGCCGGCGGCGCCGAAGAGGCTGCCCCCCGAGGCCAGGATGCGGAGGACGGACTTCTCGCCCTCCTGGAGCCCGGAGTACAGCCGCTCGTGGCCATCCGCGGTCGCGGCCCGGATCGCGGCCAGCGCCTCGTCGCAAGTGGCCTCGGTGGCCGTCCCGCCCGCGGCCACCAGCCGCCAGGCGGCATCGGCCAGCTGCATCGAGCGCTGGGGGTGGCCCTGGGCCACGGCCGCCACCCGGCCGGCCACCGGCCCGGCGTCGCGTCCGGTGGCGGAGAAGCCCTCGACCACGGCCTCGACCACCTCGGCCTGGCTGAGGGGCCCGATGGGGAGCAGGTCGGCCTGGGCGTAGAACGGCTCGGCCTGGTCGGTGAAGAGCATCCGCATCATCGAGGGCTCCGACCCGGCGAACACCAGGCCGATCTCCTGGTAGTGGTGCTGGAGCCGGGTGCGGAGCAGGCCGGCGGCGCCCTCCACGTGGGTGATCCCGGAGAACTCGTCCATCACCACCAGGGTGGGCGTCTCGGCCGCGGTGCGGGTGAGCACGTCGAGGAGGGCGTGGGTGGCCAGCACCGGGTCGGGTCGGGACCGTCCCACCTGGCGCAGCTCGACCCGCACCAGGCCCAGGTTGAGGGAGAGCCCGGCGGCCACCTGCGTGGCCCGCTCGGCGAACCTCCCGGTGACCCGGGCCAGGGCCTCGTCGAGCCGGGTGGCCACGTCGGCCATGGAGGCCACCTCGTAGAGGTCCACCCACACCACGGCCACCCCGGCGTGGATGACGTCGTGGGCCACCCGTCGGAGGACGCTGGTCTTGCCGTAGCGACGAGGTCCCAGGAGCGCCGTGACGCGGTGCTCGGTGACCCGCTCGGTGAGGTCGGCCACCAGGTCCACCCGCCCCCGGACCTGGCCCGGGTCGAGAGGCCCCTGGTACGGGAAGGGCGAGACGTCCACCCCCGCACCCTACCGCAGAGCAGTAGCTACTTACTACCGCAGAACAGTAGGAGTGACGGGCCCAGCCGGCCCGGCCGGCCGCCGGCCCGACCCGCCGACCAGGGCCGGAACCGTGCCGCGATCGGTTTCGGGCCCGCCCACCGCCGGTGCTACGGTGATCGCTCCCACGGGGCTATAGCTCAGTTGGTAGAGCGCTTCCATGGCATGGAAGAGGTCAGGGGTTCGATTCCCCTTAGCTCCACCATGGCGGTCTCTCGCGAACTCCTGCCATCTGCCATGGCTAGGGCGAGAGAGCCCGCCAAGGTCCCACGGCCCCCCATCCGGGGGGCCGTTTCGTTTCCGTGCCCCGCTTCGGCGGAGGCCCGCAGGGCCCCTCGCTCCCGCCGAAGCTGCACCAACACCCGGTAGGGCTCTCGGAGCGCATCGTCAGTGACGTAGTAGCCCTCGATGTAGAGCTTGTCGAAGATGGCCAGGTCGACCAGCCGGCGGTGGTCGTCCTCGACCTGCCGGTACAGGGTCTGCGCGCTCTCCAGCAGACCGAGGTGTGCTTCCAAGGTCTCGGCGCCGGCCCGCAGGTCCGTGACTCCTTCATCCAGCTCGGCTTGCAGCGCTTCTTTCTGGCGAGCGATATCTCGCAGCCGCTGCCGCACCTTGCCGCTAGCGATGTCGCCGTCGGCCGCCAGGTCCAGCAGGTTCTCCTCTTGGGCGTCGAGCCGAGCCAACTGTCGCTTGGACTGCTGCACGAGCAAGGCAGCGGCGGTCTGCTGGGGACTGCCGCGCGGAGGGGTGACATCTGAGCTGGCTTGCTGAGGCAGGCCCAGAGAGGATGTCGCTATGCCCCAGCCTTATCCCCGCGAGTTCCGCGATGACGTGGTCCGTGTGGCCCGCGACCGCGATGACGGCGTGACCTTGGAGCAGATCGCGGCGGACTTCGGGGTCCATCCGATGACGTTGTCGAAGTGGTTGCGTCAGGCCGCGATCGAGGACGGCGATCGCCCAGGCGTGACCGTCGCGGAGTCCGCCGAGCTGCGAGCTGCGAAGCGCCGCGTCCGGCTGCTTGAGCAGGAGAACGAGGTGCTCCGCCGAGCAGCTGCCTATCTGGGGCAGGCGAACCTCCCAAAAGGCTGATGTACCCGCTCGTTCGTGAGCTCGCCGCCGACGGTGTCCCTGTCGTGGTGTCGTGTCGGGTACTCGGTCTTGCTCGCCAGCCCTTCTACCGGTGGCTCCGATCGCCGTTCACCGACGGTCAACTCGCCGAGGCCCACCTGGCCAACGCGATCTTCGACGCTCACCGCGACGATCCTGAGTTCGGTTACCGGTTCCTCGCCGATGAGGTCCGCCAAGTCGCACACGACGTGTCCGATCGGGTCGTATGGCGGATCTGCCGGGACCACGGCTGGTGGTCAGTGTTCGGCAAGCCCAAGGCGCGCAAGGGCTTGAGGCCCGGCAGGCCGGCTCATGAGGACCTGGTCCGCCGGGACTTCACCGCCGCAGCGCCCAACGAGCTGTGGCTCACCGACATCACCGAGCACCGCACCCACGAAGGCAAGCTCTACCTGTGCGCGATCAAGGACGTGTTCTCGAACCGGATCGTCGGCTGGGCCATCGACGAGCGCATGAAGGCCCGGCTCGTGGTCGCACCGATCGAGATGGCCGTCGCCCGCCGCGACGGTGACGTCGCCGGCTGCATCGTTCACTCGGACAGGGGCTCGCAATTTCGCGCCAGGAAGGTGCACCGGGCCCTGACCCGGCATCGCATGGTCGGCTCGATGGGCCAGGTCGGCTCCGCCGGCGACAACGCCGCAATGGAGTCGTTCTTCGCGCTCCTCCAGCGCAACGTGCTGGACCGTCGCACCTGGACCACCCGCAACGAGCTGCGCATCGCGATCGTGACCTGGATCGAACGCACCTACCACCACCGCCGACGCCAAGCCCGCCTCGGCCGGCTCACCCCGCTCGAATACGAGATGATCATGACCCTTCAGACGGCGACCGCCGCCTGATAACCAACTGTCACCTCAACGCGCGGCAGTCCCCTGGTCGGCCAGGGCCTCCTGCACCCGCTGGCGAACCTCGGCCACGAGGTCGGATCCAGGGTGACGGTGCCGTAGTGCTCGGCGATGGCCGCCTCCACCATGTCGGTGTGCATGTAGGGAGCGTCGCACTCGCCCCGGTTTCGGGCGACGCAGTAGAAGTACCAGTAGGTGCCGCCTCGACCCTTGCCCATGGTGAGCAGCAATCGGGATTCCACGCCTCGCTTTGTGGCAGGCCCCACACCAGATGCTGCCCTTGAGGTAGTGGTGGTGCTTGCGTTCCTTCACTCCGGACCCCCGCCGGCCCTCCTGGACAAGCTGCACCTGTTCGAACAGCTCCCGGGAGATCAGCGACCGTGGCGAAGGCTGGCTACGTCTCCGCAACCGAGACGGACTGGGCTCTGCCGGAAGTCGCCGAATCCGCGCTGGTTGGTTGGTTCGCAGAAATGCCGGCCTGGATGGCGGGGGCCTGACCATACCCGCCGTTGTCGTGCTCATCGTCATGGTGGTCTGCCTAGCCCGGTTACCGATACCACTCGCTTTCGCCCCCGCGTAGACCGACGCCCCGGTCATGCTGTGTCGGTGGGAGGCAGAGCGGTCGCAGCGCCGCACCACGATGTGCTGCTGGCGAGCTGAACCTGGTGCGCCGGGAGGGCATTACCCGGCTGAGGGACCTCGATCTACCGGCTCTGGTCCAGCCGCCTGCCGTTGCCTGGCTGGAGCGCTTCGAGGCCTACTACCGGGTCTGGGCGCCGGTCTCTGGCATCGGCGGTGACCTGACGCCTACCGGTCGACGCTGCCGAGGCCGACTGGCCTAGGACCGGCTGCCAGGTACTGACGGGGCCGATGATCCCGGCTACACCCAAGAGATCCAAGCGGCCGGTTACCTGACCTCGGCGTTGTGCCATTTCACTAGCTACCTGGTGGGAATGAAGCGGCAGGTCGACCGCTACGGCGGTATGTGGTTGTTGTCCGACGCCCGGCGGAGCAGGAACTGGCAGACGCGATGTACCGGATCGCCGAGTTACCAAAGTCGAGTGGCACAAGTGGGCAGCGCAGTGCCGCTGCAGGTGGGACGACGCCGAGCAGTTGGAGCAGGAGCACTACACGACCCACGGCCCTCATCAGGGCATCGAACCGCGCTGCCAGCTGCACGCCATGGTGGCCGCCGCCGGCGAAGACTGCGCGCTGATCGACGACGACTGGCGACGGGTGGCCGACTGGTACCGGTTGCCGATGGGGACGGCCGGACCCATCGGGACAGCCGCTGTACGACGACCATCGAACAAATCAGGAGTAGGGCCGAGCGATGTCGCCCACAGTCGGCCTCCGTCGTTATAACGATACCGGCACGATGAGTGCCTGTTCGGGCACTCTGCACGGTCGATCCCAACACCAGGCTAACATGGTGTCAGCGTGCCGCCATAGCTGTAGCCTAGCGCAATCTTGCGATGAGCGCAGGCTGAAGGCTCAGGTGAGCTATGGATCTCTTGTCCGGACGTTCCGGCGCGAACCTTATGCACCATCTTGCTCGGGTCCTCCGAGTGGCTACGCCACTAGCGGTGGCAATACTCATTGGTCTGTGGGTGAACGCGTTATCGACCAAACTGCAGGGTGGCAACGACCTCTTTAAGGCTATCAGGCAACTTGGGTTTCAGAACGTCTGGCTCTGTTTGGGGCTCGGATGCGTGGTCGGCAGTGAGTTTGCTCACGAAAAACTCGATCAGCGCCGAGCGGCAGAGCTAGCCGACTACGCGGGGGGCCTGCTCGATCAAGAGAGGCGGCTCGCACATCTTCTACTTCGCAGTTTCGCCGAACAGATAGGTCGATCATTAGGTACCGCGTGCAACGCACGCTATTTTAACGCGATTGACGAGGACGGGGAAGTACGTCTTTACCAAGACCGCTCGTTGGTTTATGAAGCCGTCCCGATGCCTGCCGAGTACGGGTTCACTTCGGTCAGCGTCACTGATAGATCCTTTGTATCTGCCAGAGCCTATCAGCACCGAGCACCGATATTTGAGAACCTTAAATCGAGTCACACTGAACGCTATAGCGAGCTCGTCCGCCCAAACGTGGACCCAGAACAAAAATGGGTACTCGCCTGTCCTGTACTACAAATCGATCCTAGAGACGACATTCATAGAAGAGAGCGTCCGCCATTTGGTGTAGCGGTCTTCTATAGCACTGAGCGCGTCCCCCTTCGGTACAGACGAAGGAATCGAATTCGGCGAGCGTTGCATGATGCGCAACTAGTTAGCGAGCACCTATCGCACATTATGGCTCTTCAGTGGAGCATTCCTCGTAAGGGTGGAAGCGATGTTTGAACAGATGCCGCGTTCGATATGCGTACGTGTTACTCGAAAGTGCAACGCTCACTGCGGGTTTTGCCAAGCTCCTGATACTGACTCTGGAAGGTTGTCGGTGGCAGAACTGGGTGCGATCAGTGACTTGTTATATGCGGCGGGCGTCCGCTCCCTCAAATTGTCGGGCGGTGAGCCAACTACCCGAAGGGATCTTCCGGAGGTAATTCGTCGCGTGAGCCTGTCCGGCCTGAGCGTGACCCTGATCTCTAACGGCATCCATATCTCTGCTGCCACCATCAAGGCATTGGGAGAGGTCTCTGCCACTGTGAAGCTGAGTATTCACTACCCAAACGAGTTGAATGACACCATCCTTGGGAGGCCGTGCTTCGAATCAGTAGTCGGTTCGGTTTCGAGGCTCCGAGAGGCAGGAATAGAGGTTGCTATCAACACTGTGCTTACCCCAGCGAACATGTCAGTGGTCGAGGGTATGGTGCAGTTCGCCAAGGACCATGACGTGTGGAAGGTAAGTTTTATCCCGGTCGTCCCCCGTGGCCTAGCGCTCATGATGAGTGAGTATCATCTGACTCCTAGTGCTGTCGGCGAGATTCGGGACGAGATAGGGAGGCTCGCTGGCTCAGCACCCCCCGTCGTGCGTTGCATTGACATCAGACAAAAGGACTACTGGATAATCGAAAATGACGGCTCAATGTGGGTAGAGCGGGCAACCCATGCACAAGATAGTCAGCTTTGTGATAACCTAGGTCTTAAGGACTGGCTAGAGGAAGCTATCGCCTATACGGAAGGAGTACTGCGTTGAGTGACCAGCAATGGATGGCTAGGTGCGTCGAACTAGCGCATGCTGCCGCGGACTCGGGCAATTATGCTCTAGGTGCAGTGGTGGTTCGCGAGGGCATCGAGATCGCTCGCTCCCAAAGCGCGCTGATACACACGCCTGACCCGAGCGCTCACCCAGAGCTAGTTGCTATTCGGGAGGCAGCCGAAAAACTTGATTCTAGATACCTCAACGATTGCGTCCTTTACAGCACGCTAGAGCCCTGCCCGATGTGCACCTCAGCTGCTATATGGGCCAAGATGAGCAGGATAGTGTTCGGGGCGAGTCAAGGTGAGGCTTTGGAGTGGGCGCTGGCCCATCCCGACCCTGTCTATACGTGGCGGCAAATCCTGATACCAGCCGAGGTCGTTGCAGCTGCTGGTAACCCACATGTAGAGGTGCACGGTGGCGTGATGTCCGCCGAGTGCAAGGCGCTGTTTGAGTTGAAGTCGAAGGTCTAACAGTCGGAAAAGAAGTCGCTGGCTAAAGGAAAACTCGATGGAAAACGAGGCTCATGCTCTTGAGTGGACCGATTCGACTATCGCTCGATTCTGGCGTCATGAACAGCACTTTCCTGAGCACTCGTTTTCCTCGAAGTACGGTTCGGCCATTATTTCACATTTTAGCGCTTACCTGGCAAAGGGGTCACGCGTCCTCGATTTCGGATCTGGCCCAGGTTATCTGACCACTTTACTTGCCAGACGCGGCTGCCGCGTCTGGGCTACTGATGTGCTTGAGGAAGCTCGCTCGGCAACCTGTGCAAGGAATATTGATGTTCATGGCTTCATGGGCTGCCTCCCGCCATCGTCTTTACAAAAGCATGAGGGATACTTCGACTGCATCGTGGCGGTTGAAATCATCGAGCATTTAACCGATGCGGCATTCGACGAATTTTGGTTGACGGCTCATAGCCTGCTGCGAGCATCGGGCACGCTGTTCATTACTACGCCAAATGCTGAGAACCTTGAGAAAAAAAGCGTCTACTGCCCGGGTTGCGGCCATACCTTTCACAGGTGGCAGCATGTACGTTCTGTAACTGTAGAATTGCTCATCGACGTGGCGGAGAAATACGGTTTCCGCCCGGTGAGTGTAGGAACTGTCGACTTTCGTCGCTCAACCTCACTCTGGAACTGGCTAATTAAACGGGTCAACATTCGAAGAGGCAGCACTTCTGAACCGCATCTGTATGCAGTCCTGGCCGCTATCCCGTAGTGTTGATCCGATACACCTTCGCCGCTCGGCCCCGCCCGTCGTGCTCGGGATCGTCGCCGACCTCGACCACTGAGCCCTCATCGGTCAGCTTCCTTACGTAGTTCCTAGTCGTGGTGATGTCTCGCTCCAGCTTCTCGGCTAGGTCGGCCAACTTCCAATCGGCCGGCAAAGCCTGAGCGACTGCTAGGACGTCCTCAAGGGGGAGACGGGGCGCCCGGGTGCCGGAGCTGCGGCGCGTCCGGCCAGCGCCGCTTGAGGCACGCCCGCCGGCGGGCAATTCGAAGCCAGCTTCCTTGAGTACGTCATCTGGCACGCCGAGGGCCTGGAAGGCCGTCGCCGGAACGCCCTCGCTGTCGGCCCAACCCTTCGCCTCGGCGACGAAGACGACCCGCTCGCCCGAGAAGTCGGGCACCCGACCAGGCTCCTCGCGCTCCAGCTCGGCCAGGAGCTTGAGCTTGTTGAGGCTGTCCGCCTCGGCCCGCACCTGCTCCTCACCGTCCCGGCGTCGACGCCGCACTCGCCACCCAGCGTCCTCGAGGCCCCTGCCTCGTAGCGCTGACGCAGCAGGGTGGCCTGGGCATCGTCGATCAGGTTGTAGCGACGCTCAACACCTTGACGTTCGAGCACCTTTAAGATCGTCTCTCGGCACACGGTGTAGCGCTTGCCCAGCTCAACGGCAGTGGTACCCGCCCGGTACAGTTCAGCGGCTTCCCGCTGTTCTGCGGCCGACAGGCGACGTTGCAGGTTCCTCACCGCCGCCCTTCCAGGAGGTCGCGTCACGGCGGGGAGGGCGAGCAGCGCCCGCGGTTTCTTGGCCGGGTAGGAACCGTTCGCGAGCAGTTTCAAGTCTCCACGGAACCCCATCCTGCGTGGTTCGCGTCGCCTCAGGGGACGTAGCGGGTCGTCCAGGTGCAGTTGAGCTCCGGTCCGAAGCCGAAGACCACGGTCAGCTCACCGATGTCGATGGTGGCCTCCTCACCTGTCCAGACCAGGGTGGTGCGCTCGAAGCTGCTGGGCGGGTGCAGGAAGGACAGGCTTTCGCCGGGGCCGGCGACGCCACTGCCCACCTGCAGGTCCTGGCCCGATGTGTTGACCAACCGAACCTCGACGCCGGTCGGGAACACGCAGTCGGCTCGCAGGTCGAACAGGGCGGGCACCGAGGCGACCAGTTGGTCGGTGGTGCCGTTGAGCGTGGTGACCTGCGCGTCGAAGGGCTCAGGGCCAGCCGGGCCGGGAGGTCCCTGCTCGCCCTGCGGCCCCGCGGGGCCCTGTTCGCCCTGAGGTCCCGAGGGGCCAGGCGGTCCGGTAGGACCGGTGACGTTCCACTGCAGGGCCGTCTCCAGCCGGTTGCAGGGCCGGTCACCCTCGAGGCGGAGCGAACCGTTGATGCGGTTGGCACAAGCCTCGATGACCGGCGGCCCGCCGACCTGGCCGGCTGCGGCCACCGCCACCCCGGCCAGGGTCACCGCCACCACGGCCACCGCCGCGGCGACCTTGGCCCGGACCCGCACGCGCCGCAGTGACGACATGGGCACCCCTCCCCTGCTCGATGCCATCGCCCCTCCGGCGGCGGCTGGCGGGCACGCTACCGCCGGGCGTCAGCTGCGGCAACGACCGGCGACGGCTCAGGCGTCGGGGGACCAGGGGAGGCGGGGGACGTCGGCCCAGAGGCGTTCCAGGTCGTAGAAGGCCCGGGCCTCCTCCAGGAACACGTGCACCACCCAGTCGCCGTAGTCCATGAGGACCCAGCGGGCGTCGTCGAGGCCCTCGACGCGCTGCGGCTTGCGCCCGGCCTCGATGGTGAGGCGGTGCTCGACCTCCTGGACCACGGCCCGCACCAGGCGGACGTTCGAGGCGCTGCTGATCACGAACATCTCGGTGATGCCGAGCAGGTCGCCGACCTGGAGGATGACCGTGCGCTCACCCTGCTTGTCGTCCGCGGCCCGCGCCGCCAGGACGGCCAGGTCACCGGTGTCGAGGTCCACGGGCGTGGTCGCCTCGTCAGCCACCGTCGCCCTCCTCGAACTGGTCCAGCACGTCCTGCCCGACGGTGATCACGATGTCCGCTCCCTCGGTCTCGGCCCGGGAGGCGGCCATGGTCGAGATCCGGGGCTCCCCTCCCAGGACCAGCTGGGCGGCGTCCGCGGCCGGGCGCCAGGCACTGTCGGCGATCTCGATGGTGGTCTCCTCCTGCCCGAAGCTCTCGGCGTTGCCCAGCTGGGCCAGCGAGGCCCCGTTGTCGATCAGGGCGTGCAGGAGCGCCCGCGGCAGCGGCGCCCCCTCGGCGCCGTTGAGGAGCTTCAGGGCGTAGCGCCGGCCGGGGCCGGGCGACTGCGGGTACGGCACGGCATCGGTGATCTGGCTCTCGAGCCCGTCCTCGGGGACCAACACCGGCGTGTCCTCGGCGGCGTCGGCGGCCCGGCCCACGTCCAGGGTCTCGACCCGGGTGGTGCCCGCCTCGTCGGTGGCCCCCGCGGCCAGGACCCGCAGGAACGGACCCAGCCCGGTGGCGGTGGTGGCCGAGCCGACCGCGCCGTCGCCGGCCGCCCCCAGGGCCGACAGCCACGTCGACCACACCACCTCGTTGCGGGCCAGGCGGGCCAGCTCGGCCTCGGACAGGCTGGCCTCGGACGCCGTCTCCGACACGGCGGGGCCGCTGGTGGCCCGCAGGAACGGCCCGACGTCGCCGGCCTCCAGCACCAGCTCGCCGGCCTCCAGGGTGCGACCGTCGTCCAGGGTGACGTCGTCCGGGTTGTCGACGGTCAGCGGCGCGGCGGAGCGCACCAGCTCGGCGAGCTGGCCGTCGGTGAGGTCGATGAGCTCCTGGATGGCCACCCCGAGGCGGTCCTCGACCTCGCGACGGAACGTCTCCAGGGACCCGCCCAGGCCTTCTTCGTAGGCCTGCCCCAGCCACCCGATGAGGTACTTCACCTCGCGGACCTGGGTGTAGAGCGGGAGCTGGAGGACGGTGCCCCCGGTGGCGCCGGCGCCGAGGGCCAGGAGGGTGGCCGAGGCCAGCTCCCCGTCGGCGTCGCGGTGCACCACCAGCGCCGTGCGGGTCGGCTCGACCAGGGCCCGGTAGCCGGGCTCGGACGGGTCGTTGGTGCCCTCGACCAGTCGCCCGCCCCGGCTGTCGCTGATGCGGTCGGCCCCCACCAGGCCGAGCACCGGGATGGCGGCGATGAGCAACACCAGGGCGGCCCCGAAGGCGGCCGAGCGGGCGGTGAGGCGCCGCCGCCCACCCGCGGCCGGCTCCGGTTCGGGGCCGGGGTCGGGCTTGGGCTCGGCGGCCAGGACGGGGCCGCCGGCCGGGATGGGCCCGCCGGCCGGGACCGGCGACGCCGGCCGCTCAGGCGGTGGTGGTGGCGGGGCGGGGGGCGGCGGGGGCGACGCCTGGGGCCCGGTGGGGCCGGGAGCCGCCGGCGGGGCCGGCGGCGCTGGGGTGGGGTTCGCGCCGGCCCGGCGGTCGCCCGGGGCCGGCGGCGTCGGGGGCGGGCCCTCCGGGCGGGCCAGGGGCTCGTCGCCCGGCCCGGCCAGGAGCCGGTCGAGGGAGCGGAGGTCGTAGGCCACCGTCGACAGGTCGCTCGGGTCCTCCCCGGGCCGGGGCGGAGGGGTCGGTGCGCTCTCGGCCCCGACCTCCGGCGACCCGCCCGAGGGGGGAGGCGGGTCCGCGGGCTCCTTTGGAGCCGGCCCGGGTCCCCCCCGCTCGCGCCGCGGCCGGGGTGGGGCCGGGTCGAGGGGTGCAGGGGTGGGGCCGTCGTCCACGTCGGCCAGCAGAGCTGCCAGCCGTGCCGCCGCGTCCGAACGGGTCCTCCTGCCATCCGGGGATGGCGGATCGCTCACCGGGCCCACGATAGAGGCCGGCCGGCCGAGCCGAAGAGCCGCCCCGCCGGCTCCCGCCGGCGTCCCGCCCGAGTCACGGCCGGTAGAGCCGACGACGACCGATGACGTCGATCACGCCGGGGGCCACCAGGACGTCGATCGGGTGACCGGCGGCCACGTCGGCCCGCAGGCGGGAGCTGGACACGTCGAGCTGCTCCAGGTCCACGTGGACCAGGTCGGCGCCGGGCAGGACCACGGGGCCGGGGGCACCGGGCCGGGCCACCACCGCCAGCCGGGCCTGGGCCAGGAGCTCGTCGGGGCGCTCCCAGGTGGGCACCAGGGCGGCGGCGTCGGTGCCCAGGATGACGGTGACGGGCCGATCGGGTCGCTCGGCCCGCAGCTCGGCCACCGTGTCGACGGTGTAGGAGGGCCCCTCCCGCCGCACCTCGGCATCGCTGACCTCCAGGCCCGGCACGCCGAGCGCCGCGGCCCGGGCCATCTCCAGGCGGATCGGGGCCGGGGTCACGGCCCGGACCCGCTTCTGCCACGGGTCGCCGTTGGGGACGAGCAGCACGACGTCGAGCTCGAGGGCGTGGCGCACCATCACAGCGGCCCGCAGGTGGCCGATGTGGGGAGGGTCGAACGTGCCGCCCAGGACCCCGATCCCGCGGTTTCCGCCCTCCCCGGTGACCGACGTCACCGTGCGATCCGGAAGCCGCTGGGCAGGGTCACGGTTGCACCGTAGCCACCCCCCCTCGGGACCCTTGGTGGGGCCCCCTTTCGGAATACTGGGAGGGGGTATCAAGTTGGAGAGACGGCAATGAGCGATTCAGTCGGACAGTACCTCAACGAGATCGGCCTGGTCCCCCTGCTCACCGCCGATGAGGAGCGGGAGCTTGCCCAGGTCATCGAGGCGGGCGTGGCCGCTCGCCAGCGCCTCGCCGACGGCGAGGACGGCGCCGAGCTGCGGCGGGCCGACCGGGCCGCCGAGCGGGCCAAGGACCGGTTCATCCGGGCCAACCTGCGCCTGGTGGTGAGCGTGGCCCGCCGCTACCCCCTGCCGCCGGGCATGGAGCTCCTGGACCTGGTCCAGGAGGGCAACATCGGCCTGGAGCACGCGGTCGACAAGTTCGACTGGCGCAAGGGCTTCAAGTTCTCCACCTACGCCACGTTCTGGATCCGCCAGGCCATCGGCCGGGCCCTGGACCAGAAGGCCAGCCTGATCCGGCTGCCGGGCGATCGCTCGGCCAGCCTGCGGGCGGCTCTCCGGCAGGTCTCCGGCGACGGCGACGAGCTCGACGTCGAGCACGCCACGCTCCACCGGCTCACCACGCCGACCTCGCTCGACCGCACCGTGGGCGACGACGACGGCAACGAGCTGATCGACCTCCTGGCCGACGACAAGGCCGGCCCGGAGACCATCGTGATGGCCCGGGCCGAGGAGGACTACGCCACCAGCCTCCTGGAGGTGCTGGAGCCCCGGGCCCGCTACGCCGTCGAGCAGCGCTTCGGCATCAACGACGGGCGCAAGCGGTCCTACCGCGAGGTGGGCGACGAGCTGGGCGTCACCGCCGAGGCGGCCCGCCGGCTGGTCAAGCGAGCGGTCCACACCGTGCGGTCCGAGGCCGAGGCCCGGATCTCCGCGGCCTAGACTGAGCACATCGTCTAGTCGAACATCGATTGCGGCCGTTCTTGACCAGAGCGGGCCGCGCATGGGCCGGGCCGATTAGGCGAAACGCGCTTTGCATCCGAGGCGAAGAGCGGGCACGCTGGGGGCATGCTCACCACCGAGCGCCCTCTCGATGACGCCTCCGCCCCCTGGCGGGACCGGACGGCGGCCCAGCAGCCCGACTGGCCCGACCTCGAGGCGGTGGCTTCGGCGTCGGCCGAGCTGGCCGGCCTGCCCCCCCTGGTGTTCCCGGCCGAGAGCCGCGAGCTGACCGCGGCCCTGGGTCGGGTGGCCGAGGGGCGGGCCTTCCTGCTCCAGGCCGGCGACTGCGCCGAGTCCATGACCAGCTTCTCGGCCGAGTCGGTGCGCCAGCGCCTCCAGGTCATCCTGCAGATGGCGGTCGTGCTCACCTACTCCTCGGGCGTGCCCACGGTGAAGATCGGCCGCATCGCCGGCCAGTTCGCCAAGCCCCGCTCCTCGGGCACCGAGACGGTCGACGGCGTGACCCTGCCGTCGTTCCGGGGCCACATCGTCAACGGCGACGAGTTCACCGCCGAGGCCCGGATGCCCGACCCGGGCCGGATGGTCCGGGCCTACCACCAGGCGGCCTCGACCCTGAACCTGCTCCGGTCCCTGACCCGGGGCGGCTTCTCCGACCTGGCCAAGGTCCACTCCTGGACCCAGAGCTTCGTGGAGGCCACCCCGCAGGGCCAGCACTACCAGGCCCTGGCCGACGAGATCAGCGGGGCGCTGAAGTTCATGACGGCCTGCGGGGTCGACACGGCGGCGCTGCCCACCCTGCACCAGACCGACTTCTACACCAGCCACGAGGCCCTGCTCCTCCCCTACGAGGAGGCCCTGACCCGGCGCGACCCCCAGACCGGCGACCTGTACGCCACCTCGGCCCACACCATCTGGATCGGCGAGCGCACCCGGCAGCTCGACGGGGCCCACGTGTCGTACTTCGCCCACCTGGCCAACCCCATCGGCTGCAAGATCGGGCCCACGGCCACGCCGGAGGAGGTGCTGGGCCTGTGCGAGGTGCTGAACCCCGAGCGGGTGCCGGGCCGCCTCACCCTCATCACCCGCATGGGGGCGGGGGCCATCGAGGACGGGCTGCGGCCCCTCCTGGCCGCGGTGCGCGACGCCGGCCACCCGGTGGTGTGGGCCTGCGACCCCATGCACGGCAACACCTTCACCTCCGACAGCGGCCACAAGACCCGCCGAGTGGACGACATCCTCGACGAGATCGCCGGCTTCTTCCGGGCCCACGCCGCCGAGGGCACCTGGGCGGGGGGCGTGCACGTGGAGCTGACCAGCGACGACGTGACCGAGTGCCTGGGCGGATCGCAGGAGATCCTCGACAGCGACCTGTCCCTCAAGTACGAGACGGTGTGCGATCCGCGCCTCAACGGCCGCCAGTCGCTGGACCTGGCCTTCCGGGTGTCCGAGGAGCTGCGGGCCCGGGCCTGATCCTCCTCGGTTTCGGGAATGTTGACCTAGACGATCAGGTTTGTCACTCTTTGAGGACGGACCGGCCCTCCTCGGTCCCGGATCCACGTCTCCGAGAGGCCCGTCATGCCCACCACCGAGATCGACCCCGATCAGCTCGCCGACATCGAGAAGTTCGAGGCCCTGCTGGCCCAGCACCTCGAGGGGACCATCGACGAGGACGCCTTCCGGGTCTTCCGCCTGAACAACGGCATCTACGGCCAGCGCCAGGGCGGCCACAACCAGATGGTGCGGGTGAAGATCCCCTACGGGTCGATCCTCCCCCACCAGTTGGAGATGATGGCCGAGATCGCGGATGAGCACTCCCGGGGCTGGGGCCACATCACCACCCGCCAGAACGTGCAGTTCCACTTCGTGGCCCTGGAGGAGATCCCCACCGTCCTGCGCAAGCTGGCCTCGGTGGGCATGACCACCCGGGAGGCGTGCGGCGACACCGTCCGCACCGTGCAGGGCTGCCACCTGGCCGGCGCCTGCCCGTTCGAGCACATCGACATCAGCCCCTGGGCCGAGGCCGCCACCGAGCACTTCATCCGCAACCCGCTCAGCCAGCGCCTGCCCCGCAAGTTCAAGATCAACTTCTCGGGCTGCTCCACCGACTGCGGCCAGGCCATGTTCAACGACGCCGGGGTCATCGGCGTCACCCGCACCCGCGACGACGGCACCACCGAGGCCGGCTTCCGGGTGTTCGTGGCCGGCGGCCTGGGCGCCAACCCCCACCCGGCCCTGGCCCTGGAGCCCTTCACCCCCCGTGAGGAGCTGATGGCCACCCTGGAGGCCATCCTCCGGGTGTTCAACAACCACGGCAACCGGGACAACAAGATCCGGGCCCGCATGAAGTGGCTGGTCGACACCATGGGCTGGGAGGAGCTCCAGGCCCGGGTGCTCAAGGAGCGCAACCTGCTGGTGGCCTCGGCCACCTGGCCCGGCGGCATCCCCGAGCACGTGCAGAAGGCGGGCGACGCCCCCGCCGGCCGTTCGGCCACCATCGAGCCGACCCCCATGGGCCACGGCACGGCGGTGGCCATCCGCTCCGGGGCCTACGAGGCCTGGGAGAGCGCCAACGTGGTCCGGGGCGAGGCCAAGGGCACCGTCTCGGCCTACGCCTGGAGCCGCCTGGGCGACGTCACCTCGGAGCAGTGGCGGGCCCTGGCCGCCATCCAGCGGGAGCTGGGGGCCGACGTGCGCCTCACCAACCGCCAGAACCTGGTGTACCGGGGCCTGACCGAGGCCCAGCTGCCGGTCCTGTTCGAGCGCCTCACCGCCATCGGCATGGCCCAGCCCGGCGCCGAGCTGGTGCGCGACGTGGTGGCCTGCCCCGGGGCCGACACCTGCAACCTGGCCGTCACCCAGAGCCGGGGCCTGGCCTCGGCCATCGGCGAGACCCTGGAGGAGGAGGGCCTGGCCACGGTGGGCGGCCTGCGCATCAACATCTCGGGCTGCACCAACTCCTGCGGCCAGCACCACACCGCCGACATCGGCTTCTACGGGGCCGAGCGCCGGGCCCACGGCACCGCCGCTCCCGGCTACCAGATGCTCCTGGGCGGCTACGTCGGCGAGGAGCGGGCCGAGTTCGGGGCCCGGGCCCTGCGCCTCCCGGCCAAGGCCGCCCCGGCCGCCGCCACCGCGGTGGTGCGCCGCTTCAACGACGAGCGGACCGCGGGCGAGAGCTTCCGCAGCTGGCTCGACCGCTCCGGCGGCGCCAAGGGCGTGGCCGAGGGCCTGAAGGAGTACGGGGTGTTCCCCACGCCGGAGGACGCCCCCGAGTTCTACGTCGACTACGGGGAGACCGGCCCGTACGTCGCCGAGGTCGGCGAAGGCGAGTGCGCCGCCTCCTGACCTCCGTCCCACCCATCGCGAACCCCTGAGGCTCCACCATGAGCGCCATCACCGGGCCCGGCATCGGGCCACTGACCATCCCCGACTTCACCGACGCCGAGCTGGCCGAGCTGAACCGCGAGTTCGAGCACCTGCCGGCGGCCAAGGTCATCCAGTGGGCGGTGGACACGTTCTCGCCCCACCTGTGCATGACCGCGTCGTTCACCGACGCCGTGCTCATCGACCTGGCCGTGCGCATCGACCCCGGCATCGAGGTGGTGTTCATCGACACCGGCTACCACTTCCCCGAGACCCTGGAGACGGTGGAGCAGGTGCGGCGCCGCTACGGGCTCAACCTGCGGATGATGACCGTGGCCCGCCAGGAGGAGGAGCTGTGGGCCGCCGATCCCGAGAACTGCTGCTCGGCGGTGAAGGTGGGCCAGCTCGACCGGGCCCTGGCCGGCAAGGGGGCGTGGATGAGCGGCCTGCGCCGGGCCGAGGCCGACGTGCGGGCCACCGCTCCCATCGTGGTGCGGGACCTGCGGGGCCTGGTCAAGGTGAACCCCATCGCCACCTGGTCCGATGCCGACGTGCAGGGCTACATCGACGACCACGACGTGCCCGTCAACCCGCTGACCCAGCGGGGCTACCCGTCCATCGGCTGCATGCCCTGCACCTCGCCGGTGGGCGAGGGCGAGGACGTCCGGGCCGGGCGCTGGCGGGGCAGCGAGAAGACGGAGTGCGGCCTCCACGTCATGTGACGGAGCCCTGGTGGGAGGCCCGGGAACCGGGTTCGGACCACCCGGGAGGGCCCGCTACGCTGCCCTCACCCCTGTGGTGTAGTGGCTAACATAGCGGTCTCCAAAACCGTTGCCCCGGGTTCGAGTCCCGGCGGGGGTGCTACCCGGATCAGAGCTTCACGTTGAGGGTGAGGCCGTCTCCGACGGTGAGCAGGACGGTCATGACCCGGGCGTCGGCGGCGGCGTGGTCGTTGTAAGCCCGGATGGCGGTGCGGTTCGCATCGGCCCCGTCGGGCTCCAGCACGTCACCGCTCCACAGGGTGTTGTCGACGGCCAGCACGCCGCCGGGGCGGAGGCGGGGCACCAGGGCGTCGTGGTAGGCGACGTAGCCGCCCTTGTCGGCATCGATGAAGGCCAGGTCGATCGGCTCGTCGTCGCCGAACAGGTCGCCGGCCAGGGTCTCGGCCGCCGGGGCGATGCGCAGGTCGATGCGGTCGGCCACGCCGGCCTCGGCCCACGTCTCCCGGGCGATGGTGGTCCACTCCTCGCTGACGTCGCAGCACACCATCCGCCCGCCGGGGGCCAGGTTGCGGGCCACGGCCAGGGCCGAGAGCCCGGTGAAGGTGCCGACCTCGACGGCCCGCCGGGCCCCGGTGATCCGGGCCAGCACGCCCAGGAGGGCCGACTGATCGGCGGCGATCTGCATGCCGGCGGCGTCGCCCAGGGCCCGGGTCCGCTCCACCAACCGGCGGGCCACCGGGTCCAAGGGCGCGCTGTGGCCCTCCACGTAGGCGGCCAGCGCGTCGGTGAGCAGGAACGACCGGGGGCTCATGACGCCATGCTCCCATGCCGCCGGCGGCTCAGCTCGGGAGCGAGCCCCGGGGAACCACCCATTGGTGGGGGGCGCCTCCGGCGGCAGCGATGCGCTCGAAGTCTGCGTCGTAGTGGAGCACGGTCAGGCCCGCCCCCTGGGCCGCGGCCGAGATCATCAGGTCCGGGATCGGGACGCGGTGCTGGCCCCGGCGGGCCAGGGCGTGCTGCAGGTCGACGGCCCGCTCCACCACCTCGGCGGTGACGGGGGCGACCTCCAGGCTGCGGCGCTCCTCCCGCACGGTCTCGTAGTCGGCCAGGGAGCGGCTGCTGTAGAGCACCTCGAGGTCGACGACGGCGCACGTCGCCACCAACCCCTCCTCCAGGAGGGGCCGGAGCCGCCGGGCGACGGCGGGGAGGCGGAAGCGGGCGAGGGCGCTCTTGTCGGCCAGGTAGGCGGCGGTCAGCGCCACGCGCCCGACATGACGTCGGGGTCGTCGAGGTCCAGGCCCTCCATGGTGGCCAGGCGCTCGGCGTGGCGCCGGCGGCGGTCGGCGTCGATGACGGAAGCGAGGGAGCGGTTCACGGCGTCCTTCATGGTCGAGGTTCCCAGGATGGACGACGCCTCGGCGAGGAGGTCGTCGTCGATGTCGACGAGTCTCTTGCCCACGCAGGCGAGTATATATGCGAAAGCTGGTGGAAGATATACGCCGACCCGGCCCAGGCGGGCCGGAACGGTGTGTGCAGTGGGAGTGCAAGAATGCGACCATGCGCTTCGGCATCTTCTACGAACACCAGCTGCCCCGGCCCTGGGGGCCCGACGACGAGTACCAGCTCCTGCAGGACGCCCTCGACCAGGTCGAGCTGGCCGATCGGCTGGGCATCGACCACGTGTGGGAGGTCGAGCACCACTTCCTGGAGGAGTACAGCCACTCCTCCGCCCCCGAGGTGTTCCTGGCCGCGGCCAGCCAGCGGACCCAACGCATCCGCCTGGGCCACGGCATCGTCCAGCTGCCCCTGGCCTTCAACCACACCGCCCGGGTGGCCGAGCGGGCCGCCACCCTCGACCTGCTGTCCAACGGCCGGGTCGAGCTGGGCACGGGCGAGGCATCGTCGGAGGCCGAGCTGGGCGGCTTCGGCGTCGACCGGGCCACCAAGCGCGACCAGTGGGCCGAGGCCCTCGACGCCCTGACCCGGATGATGGTCGAGGAGCCGTTCCAGGGCGCCGACGGCCCCTACCTGCAGATGCCGCCCCGCAACGTGGTGCCCAAGCCCCGGCAGAAGCCGCACCCCCCGCTGTGGGTGGCCTGCAGCCGCAAGGAGACCATCCACCTGGCGGCCGAGAAGGGCATCGGCGCCCTGTCGTTCAGCTTCGTCAACCCCGACGAGGCCAAGCACTGGGTCGACGACTACTACACGACCCTGGCCTCCGAGGCCTGCGTGCCGGCCGGGTTCGACGTCAACGCCAACCTGGCCGTGGTGCTGCCCTTCATGTGCCACGACGACGAGCAGACCGCCATCGACCGGGGCCTCGACGGCGGCCACTTCTTCGGCTTCTCCCTGCTCCACTACGCCTTCGGGCAGCACCAACCCGGGGTCACCAACATCTGGGACGAGTTCCAGGAGAAGCGGTCCGCCTTCGGCTTCGACCGCACCATCGCCTCGGGCACCGGCGGGCACCTGGGGGCCACCATCGAGCAGAACGGCATCGGCTCCCTGCGGGGGGCCATCGGCACCCCGGACCAGGTCCGGGACCTGCTCCGGGCCTACGAGGACGTGGGCGTCGACCAGGTCATCTTCGTGGCCCAGGCCGGCCGCAACCGCCACGAGCACATCTGCGAGAGCCTGGAGCTGTTCGCGGCCGAGGTCCTGCCCGGCTTCGCCGAGCGGGCCGACGCGGCCGAGGCGGCCAAGCGGGACCGGCTGGCCCCCGCCGTCGAGGCCGCCCTGGCCCGCCGGTCGCCGGCCCGGGAGCCGGGCGGCGACTACCGCATCCCGGCCGCCATGCAGGTCTGACCCGGGACGACCCGGCCGGCCGACGGTCCCGGGGGTCCATCCCCGCCGCTGGCGGCCGATAGGTTCCGGGGCGCACCCCGCACCGGCGCCACCGCCGCCCGGCCTCGCACCGCGCAGGAGACCACCATGCCCGACCTGTCCGAGGACGTCCTCGCCCCCGACGTCGTGGTCCGGCGGGCCCCGACCACCGAGGCGCCGGCCCGGCCCGGGGCCGACGGCGGTCCCCCCCTGGTGGGGGCGGGCGACGGCGCCCTGTGGGCCCGGGCCGAGGTCGGCTCGGCCGGCGTCGACCTGGGCCACGGGAGCGTCAACGCCGTGGTGCGGGAGGGGACGGTGCTCTTCGACGCCCAGGGCGGCGCCGGCCTGGTGATCGTCCTGCGGGGCGAGGTGGACATCAGCGTCCACGGCGAGCTGGCCCGCACCGCCCGGGCCGGGGAGGCGGTGTCCTTCGACGCCACCGGCCGGGTCAGCGATCCCGACCCCGTGGACGCCGCCGAGCTGGCCCGCGACCCGTTCATCTCCCTGAACCTGGTGCTGGACGCCCTGGCCGGCGTGCCCCTCCGCCTGCCCGAGGTCCCGCCCACCCCGGTGAGCACGGGGACCGGCGCCCCGCCACCGGCCGGCGACGACGGGCCCCGCCGGAGCCGCAGCATCTTCGGCGGCAGCCGGTCGCGCTCCTGAACGGGGTCAGTACCGCCCGGCGTACTCGGGCGTGGCCACCAGGGCCCCCACCAGGAAGCTCACCGGGGCCCCGGCCCAGAGATCGACCTCGCAGCTGCACGGCACCCGGCGGAGCAGGGCGAAGGTGGTGATGATCACGTCCACCTCGTCCTGGGTGGCGGCCCGGTTCTCGGCCGACTCCGAGAAGCCGATCATCACCTGGCCCCGGCTCCGGTGGCCGGTGGCCAGCTCGTTGGTCCAGTACGCGGCGCCCGAGGGGTCGGCCGGGCGGCCCAGCACGTTCTCGTACACCCGGTCGACGAACCCGGCGTCGTCCAGCGAGCCGTAGCGGGCGACGAACTCCGGCGAGGTGGCCATGTAGTCGGCCACCCAGCTCAGGGGGCGGCCGCCGTAGATCTTGCTCCACCAGTACTGCATGCCCGGGGTGTCCGGGTCGCGGAGGAAGAAGGCCCGGTACAGGCGGGCGACGCCCCCGGCCCGGGACTGGTAGGAGGAACCGCCGAGCCGCTCGGCCACGTAGTCGGGCGGGAGCTGGCCGCCGGACAGGGCGAACAGGGCGGCCGACCGCTCCGAGCTGGTCGGGGCCCGGTTGTACAGGTCGCGGTAGGTGGCGTTCACCAGGGCGGTGTCGGTGAGGTGGGGGCCGTCGACGACCTGCTGGTAGATCCACGACGAGAAGGCCGAGACCTTGGCGTACACGCCGGGGTACTCGCCGCAGCCGATGCCGAAGCTGGTCACCCCGACCTGGACGAAGAAGCCGCCCGCGTCGATCACCAGCGGGCCGCCACTGTCGCCCTGGCAGGTGTCCTCGCCGCCGAAGCGCTCGCCGGCGCACAGCATCGACGAGGAGATGATGTCGTCGCCGTAGCCGGCGTCGCGGCACTCCTGGTCGCTGATGACCGGGACGGTGACCTCCCGCAGGGTGTCGACGGTGGGCCCCCCGGGGCTGACCGACCCCCAGCCGGTGAGGGTGGCCGGGGTGCCCGCCGGCACCTCCACGCCGGGCGGGACCACGAACTGGTGCGGCGCGCTGGTGGGGTCCCGGAGCTGGATCACCGCGATGTCGCGGTGGGGGTCGGGCTTGGGGTCGTAGCCGGGGACGATGCGAATGGCCTGGGCCTGGTACCGGGTGCCGCCGGAACTGCGGGTCTGGGTGCCGGTGAGGACCTGGATGGTGCTGGCCGACCGGCCCGAGACGCAGTGGGCGGCGGTGAGGGCCCACGAGGCGTCGATGACCGTGGCCCCGCACCGGTAGCCGCCGTTGGAGTACACCCCGGCGTGCGACGGCCAGGCCCCGGGGGGGGCGACGGAGCCCCCGACGACGCGGGGCGTCGGCTCGGGGGTGGGGGGCGGGGGCTCGGCCGCGGCCCCGGCGCCGGCGGGGACGGCCAGGCCGGCCAGGGCGGTGGCCACCACCAGCAGGACCAGGCCCAGGGGGTGGCGGGACGGGCGGGCGGCGCGCCCGGGGGTCAGCACCGATCCAGCCTGCCAGACGCGGGCCCGCCGGGGACGACCGGCGCCGCCGCCGGGAAGGGGCTACGAAGGGGCGGTGCCGTCGCCCATCGAGGACTACGCCCTGCTCTCCGACACGGAGTCGGCGGCCCTGGTGGCCCGGGACGGCTCCATCGACTGGCTGACCTTCCCCCGCTTCGACTCCCCGGCCTGCTTCGCCGCCCTCCTGGGCTCGCCCGAGCACGGCCGCTGGCTGCTGGCCCCGGCCACCGAGGTGCGGCGGGTGGAGCGGCGCTACCGGCCCGGGACGCTGGTGCTGGAGACCACCTTCCACACCGCCGAGGGCACCGTCCGGGTGGTGGATGCCATGCCCGTGCGGGACCGGACGCTGCAGGTGGCCCGCCTGGTGGAGGGCGTCAGCGGGCGCGTGCCGATGCGTATGGAGCTGGTGGTGCGGCTGGACTACGGCTCGATCGTGCCCTGGGTCCGGCGGGGCGACGGCGTGGTGCGCTTCGTGGCCGGCCCCGACGCCCTGGTGCTCTCCGCCCCGGTGGAGGTGGTGGCCGACGGCTGGCGCCACGTGGCCGACTTCGCGGTGGACGCCGACCGCTCCTACGGCTTCGAGCTGGCCTGGCACCCGTCGTCGTCGCCGTCGCCGCGGCCCCAGGACGTGGCCGGCAGCATCGAGCGCACCACGGAGTGGTGGGAGGCCTGGAGCGGGCGCTGCCGCCGCCCCGATCGGTGGGCCGACGTCGTGGTCTCGTCCCTCACCGTGCTGAAGGGCCTGACCTACGCCCCGACCGGGGGCATGGTGGCCGCGGCCACCACGTCGCTGCCCGAGCTGGTCGGCGGCCAGCGCAACTGGGACTACCGCTTCTGCTGGCTGCGCGACGCCACCTACACGCTGCTGGCCCTGCTGGAGGCCGGCTTCACCGAGGAGGCCGCGGCCTGGCGGGACTGGCTGCTGCGCGCCGTGGCCGGTCGGCCCGACCAGGTGCAGATCATGTACGGCGCCCGGGGCGAGCGCCGGCTGCCGGAGTGGGAGGTGCCGTGGCTGCCGGGGTACGAGGGCTCCTCCCCGGTGCGGGTGGGCAACGCGGCCCACGCCCAGCTCCAGCTGGACGTGTTCGGGGAGGTGCTCGACTCCCTGGACCAGGCCTCGATGGCCGGCGTGGGCGATGCCGACGGGGACACCTGGGCCTTGGCCACCGCCCTGGTCGAGCACCTGGCCGGCGTGTGGGACCAGCCCGACGACGGCATCTGGGAGGTGCGGGGCGGCCGCCGGCACTTCACCCACTCCAAGGTGATGGCCTGGGTGGCCCTGGACCGGGCCCTGCGGTGGGCCCGGCGCGACGGCCTGGCCGCCCCCGAGGGCCGGTGGCGGGGCCTGCGCGACCACATCCAGGCCGACGTGCTCCGCCACGGGGTCGACGACCGGGGCGTGCTGGTCCAGGCCTACGGGTCCACGGCCCTGGACGCCAGCCTGCTCATCGTGCCCCTGGTCGGCTTCCTGCCCCCCACCGACCCCCGGGTGGTGGCCACCGTGGAGGCCATCCAGCGGGAGCTCACCGAGGACGGCTTCGTCCGGCGCTACCGGCCCGAGCACACCGACGACGGCCTGCCCGGGGGCGAGGGGGTGTTCCTGCTGTGCTCGTTCTGGATGGTCGATGCCCTGCACCTGATGGGCCGCGCCGCCGAGGCCGAGGCCCTGTTCACCCGCCTGGTCGGCCTGCGCAACGACGTGGGCCTGCTGGCCGAGGAGTGGGACCCGACCGCCGGCCGGATGCTGGGCAACTTCCCCCAGGCCTTCTCCCACACCGGGCTGGTGGAGTCGGCCCTCCTGCTCTCACAGCAGGGCGGGGCCCGGCGTCGCCACTGACGAGATCAGGTGCGGGAGTCCTCGGCAGATCGCTCGAAGAACCACCGGGCGATGCTCGTCATGTGGGGCTCGAAGTCGCCGGGGACGGAGACGTTGAGCATGCCGGCCCGCTCCGAGCCGCGGTTCTCGAAGTCGTGGGTCACGTTGCCCGGCACCAGCACGAAGGACCCGGCGCTCGCCTCGACCCACTCGGTCCCCACCAGCACGCTCATGGTGCCGGCCAGGACGTAGAACACGTCGTCCTCGGGGTGCGAGTGCGGGCCCGGTCCCTTGGTGCGCGGATCCAGCCACCACTCCGAGATCGAGTACCGGCCCCCGGTCTCCGCGCCGTCGGCCTTGAAGACCGCCGAGAGGGGACCCATGGGGTATGCCCTGCCCTCACCCGGTCCCAGCACCACCGGTCGTCGGCCGGCGACGTCACCGCTGTCGGTCATCGCCGTTCCTTCCTCCGACCGCCAGGCTACTGGTGATCGAGGATCGACCGCCCGGTCGGTAGTGGGTCAGTTTGAAACTGACCCACTACCGCCCGGTCGATCTGGTGGCCAACCCGACCGACCTGGCCTGCCAGGCTCACTGTCTCACCTCCTCCGCATGGTGATCGCATGATCCCTTCCGGGCTCATCGGGGCCGTGGCCGAGATCGAACGGCGGCCCGTCGAGCTGGCTTCCGAACTCAACCCCGATGCTGTGCCCCTCTCCGAAGCCGGGCGTCTCCACGACCGGCTCGACCGGGCCGTGCGGGCCCTGGCCGTCGGCCAAGACCCTGCTGGCCCCGCGGGTGGCCGCGTCGCGGGAGTGGCAGCAAGGCGGGCACCGGTCCGCCGAAGAGGCCCTGGCCGCCCGGGCCGGCACGTCGTTGTCCGCGGCCAAGGCGCCCTGGCCACGGGACAGGCCCGGCCGACAACCCCACGCTGCGCTCGGCTATGGCCACGGGCCGCCTCTCAGCCGACCAGGGCGCGGTCATCGCCGATGCGTCCCGGCTCGACCCGTCGGCCACCGAGGGGCTGATCGCTAAGGCCAAGACGGCCAACATGATCCAGCTCCGGGCCGAGGCCGGCCGGGTGAAGGCCGCCGCCGCCGCCGACCCGGACGCCACCCACCGGCGCCTGCATCGGGCCTGCCGCCTCACCCGCCACACCGCCAGCGACGGCGCTCGCCACCTCCACCTCCAAGGGCCCGTCGACGCCGTCTCCGTCATCAAGGCCGAGCTCGACCGCTGCCTCACCCACCACATCCGCGCCCTCCCCCCCGGGCGTCCCACCGAGTCCCGCGACACCATGGCCTTCGACGCCGCCGTCACCATGGCCCGCCGCACCGTCCTCGAGCACGACCACCCCTACGGAGCCGAGTACAAGGACACTCGCCACACCCGTCTCGACGAGCTCGACCGGCTCTGCCACACCCATCACGACCTCCACACCCACCGCGGCTGGGCCCTCGTCCCCGGCACCGACGAGACGGTCAGGCCAGGTGGTCGATGAAGCGCTCGAGCTGGCGGAGGTTCCGGCACTCGAACACGCCGTCGCAGTGGGTGGAGTACTCCCCCACGATGGAGTCGCCGGTGTCCCAGTAGTTCCGGGGCTCGGGGTTCAGCCAGTAGACGTGGCGGGCCCGGTGCTGCATCTCCTTGACCACCCAGGACTGGGAGGCGTGGTAGTTGTTCCGGGCGTCACCCAGGAGGATCACGGTGGTCTTGGGCCCGATCTCCCGGCCCCACCGGTTCCAGAACTCCTCGAAGGCGTGGCCGTAGTCGGAGTGGCCGTCGACCCACACCACGTCGGCTTCGGTGTTGACGCGGTGGACGGCTTCGAGCACGTCGTCGGACTCGCTGAAGAAGCGGGTGACCTCGTCGATGCCGTCGATGAACACCCACGACCGCACTTTGGAGAACTGGCTGGCCATCGCGTACACGAACATCAGCGTGAACCGGGCGAAGCTGGCGACCGACCCCGAGATGTCGGCGACCACCATCACCTCGGGCTTCGACGGGTGCGGATTGCGGAACTTCGGCTCCGCGGGCACGCCGCCGTAGGACAGCGACGCGCGCACGGTCTTGCGGAAGTCGAGGTGGCCGCGGTTGCGACGCCGGCGCCGTTGCGCGAGCCGTGCTGCGAGCGCGCGCGTGAGCGGGTACACCGAGTGCTGGAGCGCGAGCATCTCGTCGCGCGACGCGTGCATGAACTCGATGTCTTCCGGCAACGGCTTCCGCAGCGTGCGGGCCATCGCCTCCACGCCGCGGTCGGCCACGAGCCGGCGACGGATCTCCTCCTCGACGAGCTCGCGCAGCTCCTTCAGCCGGGTGTCGACCTCCTCGCGCGCGAGACGCTCGTCGAGCGGCGTTTCCGGCGCGTCCCCCTGGTCGCGCGCCATGCCCATCATCCGCATGGCGAGATCGTCGAGGTCGAGCATCCGCAGCGTGCGGTACAGGTAGTACGTGCCGCCGACGGGGCGACCGGGCTCCATGCCTGCGTACTGCTGCACCGCGAGCGAGGCAAGGCGGCGCAGCTCGTCGCGA